>NZ_JBFUCL010000228.1:0-6108 GCF_056405255.1 Agromyces sp. P1_H4
GGCTACGGCGGCGCGGTGTCGTCGGTCGACGCCGAGGCCAGCCGCATCGGGCTCGAGGTGCTGCGCGACGGCGGCAATGCGGCGGATGCCGCGATCGCCACGGCGGCCGCCCTCGGTGTCACCGAGCCGTACAGCTCGGGCATCGGCGGCGGCGGGTACTTCGTGTACTTCGACGCCGCGAGCGGCGAGGTCACCACGATCGACGGACGCGAGACCGCGCCCGCGGCCATGCCGAGCGACGCGTTCATCGTGCCCGGCAGCATCTCTGCGACGGCGCCGTACGGGGTGGCGTATCCGTTCGCCGACCTGGTGTCGTCGGGCGTCTCCGTCGGCGTGCCCGGCAGCCTCGCGACCTGGGAGACGGCGCTCGACCGGTTCGGCACCGAGTCGCTGCGCGACATCCTGAAGCCGGCGACCCTGCTCGCCACGAGGGGCTTCACCGTCGACCAGACCTTCCGCCAGCAGACGCTCGACAACCAGGCTCGGTTCGGGGCGTTCCCGGCGACGGCCGAGGTGTTCCTCCCCGGCGGCGAGGCCCCCGAGGTCGGCTCGGTCTTCAAGAACCTCGACCTCGCCGCGACGCTCCGCGAGATCGGCAAGCGCGGCACCGACCTGTTCTACGACGGGCCGATCGCCGACGAGATCGCCGCCGTCGTGCAGGACCCGCAGACGAGCCCCGACACGACGCTGCCCGCCTTCCCGGGCTACCTGACCGCCGACGACCTGGCGGGCTACGACGTGGTCGTGCAGGACCCGACGCACGTCGAGTACCGCGGCCTCGACGTCTACGGCATGGCGCCCTCGTCGTCGGGCGGCACCACCGTCGGCGAGTCGCTGAACATCCTCGAGAACCACGAGCTCTCGCCCGCGAACATCGGCCAGAGCCTGCACCTCTACTTCGAGGCCACCGCGCACGCGTTCGCCGACCGCAACGCCTACGTCGGCGACCCGGCCTTCGTCGACGTGCCGACCGAGACCCTGCTCAGCCAGGAGTTCGCCGACGCGCGCGACTGCACGATCGACCCCGACTTCGCCTCGCTCCGGCCCGTGCCGGCGGGGGCGCTGGATGCCGCGGGCTGCGACGCCGTGGCGTTCGACGAGCCCGTCGACACCGAGAACGTGTCGACCACGCACCTCTCGGTCGTCGACCGCTGGGGCAACGCGGCTTCGTACACGCTCACCATCGAGCAGACGGGCGGGTCGGGCATGGTCGTTCCCGGACGCGGGTTCCTGCTCAACAACGAGCTGACGGACTTCAGCGCGGTGCCGAACCCCACCGACCCGAACATCATCGAGCCGGGCAAGCGCCCGCGCTCGTCGATGTCGCCGACGATCGTGCTCGACGACGGCGACGTGAAGTTCGTCGTCGGCTCGCCCGGCGGCGCCACGATCATCACCACGGTCACCCAGATCCTCATGAACCGCATCGACCTCGGGATGACGCTGCCCGAGGCCGTGGCGGCACCGCGCGCGTCACAGCGCAACTCGGCGGCCCCGACGCCGGCCGAGGACGCGTTCATCGCCGCCTACGCGGACGACCTCGCGCCGTTCGGCCAGGCCCTCGCGCCCGTGCAGGGCACGGCCACGAGTCCGCTCTCGAAGGAGATCGGCGCCGCGGCCGCGATCGAGGTGGATCCCGCGACGGGCCTCATGACCGCGGTCGCCGAGCCCGTGCGCCGTGGCGGCGGCACGGGCCTGGTGGTGAAGCCGGCCGGCTGACGCCGCGGGTCGACGCCGGGGGGTCACGCCCGGGTGTCGGCGTCCGCACGGCGGGAGGAGATTCGCCCGGGCGGAGGTGGGATTCGCCGCCCGGCGCCTCCTCGGGTGCGAATCTCCTCCGGCCGCGTCAGCGCGCCCGCAGCCGCGGCGCCAGGTCGCGCTCGAACAGCTCGAGGAACCGGCGCTGGTCGGCACCCGGCGCGTGGAACACGAGGTGGTTGAAGCCCCAGTCGATGTACTGCCCGACCTGCGCCACGACCTCGTCGGGGTCGGTGCCCACGATCCAGCGCTTCGCGATCTCCTCGATCGGCAGGGCGTCGGCGGCGCGCTCCATCTCGACGGGGTCGGTGATGTCGTGCTTCTGCTCCTTCGAGAGCGACAGCGGCGACCAGAACCGCGTGTTCTCGAGCGCGGCCTCCTCGGTCTCCTCGTACGACAGCTTGATCTCGATCATGCGGTCGAGGTCGTCGAACGAGCGGCCGGATGCCTCCACGCCCTCCTTCACGGCGGGCAGCAGCTGGTCGACGTAGAGCTCGGCCCCCTTGCCCGACGTGCAGATGAACCCGTCGCCCGCGCGGCCGGCGTACTTCGCGACCGTCGGACCGCCCGCGGCGATGTAGATCGGCACGCCGCCCTCGGGTCGGTCGTAGATCGAGGCATCATGCGTGGAGTAGTACTCGCCCTCGAAGCTGACCTGGTCGTCGCCCGTCCAGAGCGCCCGCATGAGCCGCACCGACTCGCGCAGGCGCGCGAACCGCTCCTTGAACTCGGGCCAGTCCTGCTCGCCCGCCCCGCGGAAGCCGGTGGCGATCTCGTTGAGCGCCTCGCCCGTGCCGAACCCGGCGATGATGCGGTCGGGGTAGAGCACGCCGAGCGAGGCGAACGCCTGCGCGAGCACGGCCGGGTTGTAGCGGAACGTCGGCGTCATCACGCTCGTGCCGATGCGCACGGTCGACGTGCGCTCTCCCACCGCGGCCATCCACGCGAGCGAGAACGGCGCGTGCCCGCCGGTGTGCCGCCACGGTTGGAAGTGGTCGCTCGTCCATACCGACTCCATGCCGTGCCCCTCGGCCGCGACGGCGATCTCGACGAGCTCGCGCGGGGCGAACTGCTCCGCCGAGGCCTTGTATCCGAGTGTGAGCGTCATGCTGTTCCCTTCCGATCGGCGAGCCGGGCCACGGCTTCGGCGGTGTGGTCGCCGACTCCATGGTGCAGCACGATTTCGAGGCCGTCGACCGTGTCGACGTCGCGGGTGAGGCCCGGCAGGTCGGATGCCGCGAGCTCGACGAACCCGGCGGCCACGTGCCGGGCGGCCGAATCGGGCCCGAACCGCGGCTCGAACGCCACCCCGTCGGACGCGGTCGCGAGCGTCGAGCCCGTGCCGTCGGCGTCGCGCACGAAGGCGAGCGGATGCCGCGCCGCGGCCTCGAGCGCGCGGTCGAGCTCCTCGGGATGCAGCCCGGGCAGGTCCCCGAGCAGCACGGCCACGGCGACGGGCGCCTCGGCGCGGGCCACGTCGACCCCCTGCGCGATGGCGGCGAGCAGCCCACGGCCGCCGCCCGCGGCATCCGAAGCACCCGCGCCCTCACGCACGAACTCGGCACCTGCGACACGGGCGAGCTCGGGGTCGACCCCGACGACGATCACCCGCGCGACCGACGGGGTGGCGACTGCCGCCGCGATCGTGTCGAGCGCGAACGCCCGCGCGAGCACTGCACGCGCGTCGTCGTCGACCGCGGGGCCGAGCCGGCTCTTGGCCGCCGGCGCCCCCTTCACGGGGATCACCACCGTCCACCTCATCGCGCGCCCGCCCGCGGCATCCGGAGCGCCCTCATGCGCGCAGCCCGGGCAGCACGTCGCGGCCGAACACCTCGAGGAACTCGGCCTGGTTGCGGCCCACGTTGTGCAGGTAGATGCGGTCGAAGCCGAGGTCGAGCAGGCGTTGGATGTCGGCGCGGTGCACGTCGGGATCGGCCGAGACGACCATGCGCCCGGAGAAGTCCTCGGGGCGCACGGTGCGCGCGAGCTGGTCGAACTCGTAGGGCGAGCGGATGTCGCTGCGCGGGAACCGCATGCCGCCGTTCGGCCACTCGACGAGCGCGTTGCGCATGGCCTGCTCGTCGGTCGGCGCCCACGACAGGTGCAGCTGCAGCACCTTCGACATGGTCGCGGCGTTGCGGCCGGCCTCGCGGGCGCCCTCGGCGAAGCGCTGCAGCAGCGGTGCGAGCCGGTCGGTCGGCGCGCCGGTGGTGATGAACCCGTCGACGCTGCGGCCCGCACGGCGGGCGGTCACGGGTCCGGATGCCGCGACGAGGATCTCTGGGGCGACCTCGGGCATGGTCCACAGGCGGGTCGACTCGAGCTTGAAGTGGGGGCCGGCGTGGCGCACGTCGCGGCCGGCGAGGGAGCCGGCGAAGAGCCGGCGGATGACGTCGACGGCCTCGAACATGCGGTTGATGCGCTCGGGCGCCTCGGGCCAGTACTGGCCGACGACATGCTCGTTGATGGCCTCGCCCGAGCCGATGCCCAGCCAGTGGCGGCCGGGATAGAGGGCCCCGAGCGTCGCGCTCGCCTGGGCGACGACGGCCGGATGCATCCGGAACGTCGGGGTCGTCACGCCCGGGCCGAGGTCGCCCGTGGTGCGCTCGCCGATCGCGGCGAGCACGCTCCACACGAATGACGACTCGCCCTGCGCCGGCACCCACGGCTGGAAGTGGTCGGTCGCCATGACCCCCCGGAAGCCGTGCGACTCGGCGAGCGCGGCCAGCGCCACCGCCTCGGCGGGCGGGAACCGCTCGAGCATCGCGGCGTAGCCGATGTGCGCAGACACCCCACCATCCTCCCCCGTCGGGAGGCGGGTGTCATTCCGAGGCGAGCGGACCCTCGGCCTGCGACTCGTCGAACCCGTCGCGGTAGCCGTCGTTGTACGCCTCGTCGGCGCCCACCCGGAACAGGTCGCGCTCCGCAGGGCGGATGATGCTGCGTGCGCCCGGCAGGTCGAGCGGGCCGACGTACCGTCCGAGCCCGCGCACCACCGCGACCGGCACGCCCGACGACTTGCCCTTCACGAGCTCGGCGGCGCCGGCGATCTCGTCGGCCACGCACGGCATGGTGACGGCGAGCGGCTTGCCCGCGGCATCCGCGGACCCCCGCAGGTCCTCGAAGACGTGCACGCCCGCGGCGCCGATGGCGATGTCGGTCTGCCCCTCGCGCCAGGGGCGCCCGAGCGTGTCGGACAGGATCACGCCGACCGCGGCGCCGGTGAGCGCACGGATGCCGGTGGCGAGCGCCCGCGCGGAGCCGTCGGGGTCGACCGGGAGGAGCAGCACCGTGCCGTGCGGCGCGTTCGACGCGTCGACACCCGCGGCCGCCCCGACGATGCCCTGGCGGTTCTCGACGATGCGGGTCACGCCGCCGTCGTAGGCGCGGGTCGCGACGACCCGCACCGTCTCGGCCGTGATCGCGGCCTCGCGGTCGGCGGCCTCGACGATGCGCCCCTCGGACTTCGACACGATCTTCGAGGTGACGACGAGGATGTCGCCGTCGCCGAGCTCCACCGCACCCGCGATGAGCGCGGCCAGGTCGTCGCCGCGCTGCACCTCCGGCAGGCCCTCGATGCCCTCGACGCTGAATCCCACGGCCATACGGCTGCCCCGTCCCACTCGATCGCCTGCGTTCACGCGCGGGTCGCCCGCACGTGCCCGCGCGTTCCCCGCACCCGATCCTTGCAGCATCCGGCGCCCGGCTGCCAGAATTCGGCCAGCGGAGCGACGGGCGAACGCGGGTCGGGGGAGCGCATGACCGAGGCAGTGCAGCCGTACGCGGCATCCGCACCGGCGAAGCGGCCCGTGGTCATGTGGGACCTGGTGCTCACCATCGTGCTGCTCGTCGTCATGATCGGCGCGGCGCTGCTCGCGTCGTTCTTCGCGGTGTTCCTCGCGTTCGCGGGCGACTCGTGCGGGGCCAGCACGGTGTGCGACTACGACCGCATGGGCACCGGCATGGTCATCGCGCTGATCGGCCCGCTCGTGGTCGGCCTCCTCGCCCTCATCGCCGCGGTCATCGTGCTCGTGCTGCGGCGCCTCGCGTTCTGGATCCCGATCGTCGGCATCGTGCTCATCGCCGCGGTCTTCTTCGGCGGCGCCGCCCTCACGATCTCGGGGGTCGAGGGCGCGACGTTCTAGGGCTGTGCCGACGCGCGGCGCAAGGGCTTGTCCGCCGCCGGGCCGGCGTGGCTACCATCGAGCATGAACGCGCGACACGYCGGACCGCCCGTCTCCGACGCACTCGGCCGCGTCGACGACGCCCCGTCGCCCGACGGCACTGACCCTGCCACCCGATCCGCGAGCCCGGCCGCCAGCCGCCCGGCGTACGACGAGGACGTCGCGC
>NZ_JBFUCL010000229.1:0-6088 GCF_056405255.1 Agromyces sp. P1_H4
GATGCCGCGTGGCGCGCGGCATCCGTCGCGGCATCCGTCACTCGAGGCCCTTGATGACGATGGCGTCGGTGGGCGGTGCCGCGAGGTTCGGGTCGACGTAGATGTCGGGCTCGATGTAGATGATCCGCGCCGCGGGCACCGCCTCGCGGACCCGCCGTTCGATGATGTTGGTCGCGGTCGACACCTCGAGGAGTGACTGGTCGCCGTGGAAGCCGACCTTCGCGGCGACGAGCAACTCATCGGGTCCGACGTAGAGGGTCTTCATGTGGATGATGCGCTCGGCCTCGGGGCCCGCGAGGATGGCCCGCTCGATTTTCTGGAGGTCGTCGTCGTTCGCGCCCTCGCCGACGAGCAGGCTCTTCGTCTCCATGCCGAGCACGATGGCGACGACGATGAGCAGCGCGCCGATGAACAGGGTGCCGATGGAATCGAAGACCGGGTTGCCCGTGAGCCACGTGAGCCCGACGCCGATGAACGCGAAGACCAGGCCGATGAGCGCGGCGACGTCCTCGAGCAGCACCACGGGCAGCTCGGGCGCCTTCGCGCGGCGCACGAACTGCACCCACGTCTGCTTGCCGCGCACGTGGTTGGATTCCTTCACGGCCGTGCGCAGCGAGATGGACTCGAGGATGATCGCGATCGTGAGCACCAGCATCGGCAGCCAGGGCACCTCGAGCGGCTCGGGGTGGTTCAGCTTCTCGATGCCCTCGTAGATCGAGAACACGCCGCCGACCGAGAACAGGATGATCGAGACGACGAAGGCGTACACGTAGCGCTCGCGGCCGTAGCCGAACGGATGCTCCTTGTCGGCCTGCTTCTTCGCCTGGCGGCCCCCGAAGATGAGCAGCAGCTGGTTGCCCGAGTCGGCGAGGGAGTGCACGCCCTCGGCCAGCATCGCCGACGACCCCGAGAAGAACCACGCGATGAACTTCGTGATCGCGATGCCGAGGTTGGCGAGAAATGCCGCGATGATGGCCCTGGTGCCGCCCGATGCGCTCATGGCGTCAATCCTAGGATGGTCGCATGAGCGCCGAAGCCCCCGTGCACCTGCCCGCGATCGCCTTCCTCGGGGCCGGGTCGATGGCCAGGGCGATCCTGTCGGGGCTGCTGCAGCCGGGCATCGAGGTCGACGGCGGCATCCGCGCGACGAACCGCTCGGCGGAGCGCGCGGCTGAACTCGAGGGACTGCCGGGCGTCACGTCGTACGCCACCGAGACGGATGCCGCGGCGAACGGCTCCGCGGTCGCGGGCGCCAAGGTCGTCGTCGTCGCGGTGAAGCCCGCGATGGTGCCCGACCTGCTGCGCGAGATCGCGGATGCGCTCGAACCCGACGCGATCGTCGTGTCGGTGGCCGCCGGCGTCACCGTGGCGACGTTCGAGTCGCTGCTGCCGCCGTCGGTGGCGGTGATCCGCTCGATGCCCAACACGCCGGCCGTCGTGGGCCGCGCCGTCACGGGCGTGTCGGCCGGCACCCGGTCGAGCGACGACGACCTCGCGCTCGCCGTGCGGCTCTTCGAGACCGTGGGCGACGTGATCGTCGTGCCCGAGGAGCAGATCGACGCGCTCTCCACCATCTCGGGGTCCGGGCCCGCCTACGTCTTCTACCTGATCGAGCAGCTCACCGCGACGGCGATCGCCAAGGGGTTCACGCCCGAGCAGGCGGCGCGGATGGTGCAGGGCACGTTCCGCGGGGCGTCCGAGCTGCTCGCGGCATCCGACGTCGGGCCCGCCGAGCTCCGTCGCCGCGTGACGAGCCCGAAGGGCACCACCGAGCGCGCGGTCGCGGTGCTCGAGGCGGCACGGCTCTCCGAGGTCTTCGACCGGGCGACGGATGCCGCGCTGGAGCGGGCCCGCGAGCTCGCCGGCGGCACGTGAGCGCCATCGACCGCGCGCCGCTCCGGCTCGACGGCGAGCCTCGGTTCGCCTGGCGCGGCGTCATGCTCGACGTCGCCCGCCGGTTCCGGCCGATACCCGACCTGCTGCGCTTCGTCGACCTCATCGCCGCGCACGGCCTGAACGTGCTGCAGCTGCATCTCACCGACGACCAGGGCTGGCGGTTCGAGGTGCGGCGATACCCCCGGCTCACCGAGGTCGGCGGGCGGCGCAGCGAGTCGCAGCTGGGCCACGGGCCGTCGGCGACGGGCGACGGCGTGCCGCACGAGGGCTGGTACACCCAGCACGAGCTGCGTGAGCTCGTGCGATATGCCGACGCCCGCGGCATCCGGATCGTGCCCGAGATCGATGTGCCCGGGCACGTCTGCGCGGTGCTCGCGGCCTATCCCGAGTACGGCGTCGGCGACGTCGAGGCCGTACGGGCGCGGGTGCCCGAGCCGTGGACCCGCTTCGGGATCTCGGACGAGGTGCTGAACGTCGAGGAGGAGGCGGTGCGGTTCGTCTGCGACGTCTTCGACGAGGTGTGCGAGGTGTTCGACTCGGAGGTCGTCGGCATCGGCGGCGACGAGGCGCAGAAGCGCCGGTGGCACGAAGACGCCCGCACCCGGGAGCTCATGGCCGAGCGCGGGCTCGCCCACGAGGAGGAGCTGCAGGCGTGGTTCCTCGGCCGCATCGCGTCGCACCTCGCGGAGCGCGGACGGCGGGTGATCGGCTGGGACGAGATGCTCGAGGGGCGCCGGCCCGCCGCCGATGCCGTGGTCGCCTCGTGGCGCGGACCGGTCGGTGCCGGCCTCGCCGCTCGGCTCGGCCACGATGTCGTGCTCTGCCCCGACCTGTGGACGTACCTCGACTACCGGCAGTCGGATGACCCCGAGGAGCCGATCCCCGTCGGCACCGTGCTCTCCCTCCGAGACGTCGCCTCGTTCGACCCGGTACCCGCCGATGCCCCCGCTGCGCTGCGCGACCGGGTCGTCGGCGTGCAGGCGAACGTCTGGACCGAGCATCTCGACAGCCGGGAGCGGCTGGACTACGCCGTGTTCCCGCGCCTCGGCGCCTTCGCGGAGGTCGCGTGGAACGGCGGTCCGCTGGACTGGGCGGAGTTCGGCTCGCGATTGCCCGGGTACCTGGCCTGGCTCGAAGCGCAAGGCGTCGACTTCCGTCCCCTGGGCGGTCCGCGTCCCGACCAGCAGCGGCCGGGGGTGCCCGGGGTTCCGCGCCGGCGCGCCGATCGGATCGCCCAGCTGGCGCGCCTCACGGCGGACCTCGCGGATCCCGCCTGACCTTCGGAATCCGCTTCGGAAACGGCGCGGGGCGACGTATCCGACTGCGTGGGCCGGGTCGATCAACGAAATCCGCATGTGTATTCGTCGTCGTTGTGCTAGCGTCCCCCTGTCCTTCCCCCCTCACGGACACACAGGAGCGATGCGATGACGCAGCCCGACCTCGAGACCGAGACCTCCCACATCCGGGCGGTCGAGTACGAGCAGCACCAGTTGAAGGCCGACGGCGTGAGCCCGGCCGGCTCGATCGTGATGGCCGTGGCCGGCAGTGCCCCGGCCTACTCGATCGCGGCCACCACCGCGACCCTCGTCGGCGTCGCCGGCCTGGGCGCGCCCGGCGCCCTCCTCTGGTGCGGGCTCCCGATGCTCGGCATCGCCTGGGCGTTCCTCTACCTCGGCCGGGTCGACGTGCACGCGGGCGCCTCCTACTCGTGGGTCGCTCGCGGCCTGCACCCGATCCTCGGCTTCCTCTCGGGCTGGGCGCTCGTGATCTCGGCGACCATCTTCATGGTGGCCGGCGCACTGCCGGCCGGCGCCATGACCGTCTCGCTCTTCGACCCCTCGCAGGCCGACAACGTCCCGCTCATCACGGCGGTCGGCGCACTGTGGTTCCTCGTCATGGCCGCCTGCGTGATCTTCGGCGTGACCGTCACGGCCCGCGCGCAGTGGATCATGTCGGTCGTCGAGGTCGGCATCCTCGTGGTGTTCGCCGCCGTGGCGATCTTCCGGGCCTCCACGAGCGAGCACGCCGGCCCGAACTTCTCGTGGGACTGGCTGGGCTTCACGCACCTGTCGGGAGCGGGCGTCTTCGTGGCATCCGCCCTCATCGCCGCCTTCTACTACTGGGGCTGGGATGTCGCGGCCAACCTCAACGAGGAGACGAAGGACGGCCACAAGTCGGCCGGCTCCGCAGGCATCATCGGCGTCATCATCGTCTTCCTGCTCTTCGAGGTCTTCACCATCGCGACGCTCGTCATGCTGCCCACCGAGACGATCGAGGACAACAGCGCGAACATCCTCTCGGTGCTCGGCGACGTCGTCTGGCCGGGCATCGGCGGCAAGATCCTCATCGTCGCGGTCGCGCTCTCGACGATCGCCACGCTCGAGACGACGCTCATCCAGGTCACGCGCACGCTCTTCGCGATGGGCCGGGACCGCACCATCCCGTTCGCCTTCGGCCGGATCAACCGTCGGTGGAAGACGCCGGTGTTCGCCACCCTCGTCGTGGTCGGCGTCTCGGTGGTGCTTTTCGTCGGCTCGAACTTCCTCGGCAGCGTCGGCGACATCCTGTCGAATGCGATCAGCTCGATCGGCCTGCAGATCGCGTTCTACTACGCGCTGGCCGGGCTCGCCGTGGTGGTCGGCTTCCGCAAGGTGATCTTCAAGTCGGTGAAGAACTTCCTCCTCATCGGCCTGTGGCCGGCGATCGGGGCCGTCTTCATGGTCTTCATCTTCTTCAGCTCGATCCCGAACAACGACCCCATCGTGAACATCCTCGGCGTCGGGCTCATCGTGGTCGGGCTCGTGCCGCTCGTGCTCTTCTACCGGAAGGCGCGCGCGTACTACACGCGCCGGCCCCTCGACGTGCCCGAGGACTTCCAGGCGTAGGGCTCGAACGCTACGGCTCGAAGCGGTAGCCGAGCCCCGGCTCGTTGAGGAAGTGCCGGGGCTCCGACGGCACCTCCTCGAGCTTGCGCCGCAACTGCGCGACGTACAGGCGCAGGTAGCCGGCGTCGTTCGCGTGGTACGGCCCCCACACCTCCGACAGGAGCATCTGCCGGGTCAGCAGCTTGCCGGGATTCCGGAGGAACAGCTCGAGCAGGCGCCACTCGGTTGGGGTCAGGCGCACGGATGCCGCGGCGCCCGCCTCGGCGCCGGGCGAGCCGGACGGGCGCCCCACCGTCTTCGCCGCGAGGTCGACGACGAGATCGCCGATCGCGAAGGCCGCCGCATCCGGCTCCTCGCCCGCGGTCGCCCGCGCGCGTGCCCGGATGCGGGCGAGCAGCTCGTCCATCGCGAACGGCTTCGTGACGTAGTCGTCGGCGCCCGCGTCGAGGGCCTCGACCTTCTCGGCAGAATCGGTGCGGCCCGACAGCACCAGGATCGGCACCTTCGACCACGCCCGCACGGCGCGGATGACGTCGACGCCCTCGACCTTCGGCATGCCGAGATCGAGGACGATGAGGTCGGGGTGCGCGTTCGCCGCGAGGTCGATGGCCTGAGCGCCGTCGTGCGCGGCGATCACCTCGTAGCCGCGGGCGCCGAGGGTGATGCGCAGGGCGCGCTGCAGTTGGTCGTCGTCATCGGCGAGGAGGATCCTCATCGCGCCTCCTCGGCGGTCGCAGCGGGCAGTGTGACGACCATGGTGAGGCCACCGCCCGGGGTGTCGTCCGCCTCCAGTGTGCCGTCCATGCCCTCGATGAAGCCCTTCGACAGCGCCAGGCCGAGCCCGAGGCCGGTGTCGTTGTCGGTGTCGCCGAGGCGCTGGAACGGCACGAACACCTCGTCGCGCCGCTCGAGCGGGATGCCCGTGCCGCGATCGACCACGCGCAACTCCACGTGATCGCGGAAGGCGCTCGCGGCGAGCCGCACGCGCTCGCCCGGCGGACTGTGGCGCACCGCGTTCGCGAGGAGGTTGACGACCACGCGTTGCAGCAGCACCGCGTCGGCCAGCACGGGCGGCAGGTCGTCGGCGAAGTCGAGCTCGACGTCGCCCGGACCGACGCCGAGTTCGTCGACCGCGGGGAACACGACGTCGGCCAGGTCGGTCGGCGCGAGCTRCACGGCGAGGGCACCCGCCTGCAGGCGGCTCACGTCGAGGAGGTTCGTGACGAGGCCGGCGAGCGAATCGAGGCTCTCGGCTGCGGTGTCGAGCAACTCCTCGCGCTGCTCGGCGCGGAGGCCGAGGTCGGGTG
>NZ_JBFUCL010000230.1:0-6088 GCF_056405255.1 Agromyces sp. P1_H4
GGCCTCGGCGGTGCCGTGGGTCACCTGGAACCCCTGGGGGCCGRTGAAGCAGTTCGCCCCGCCGGAGTTGAGCACGATCGCCGCCACCAGTCCGTCGGCGATGGCCTGCTCGGACCACAGGATCGGGTTCGCCTTCGCGCGGTTCGACGTGAAGACCGCCGCGGCCGCGTTCGACGGCCCGCGGTTCACGATCAGCGCGAGGTCGAGCGCACCCGTGCGCTTGATGCCGGCCGCGACGCCCGCGGCCTCGAATCCTGCGGGGGCGGTGACGGTCACGGGGCGACTCCGTTCACGGGAAGGCCGGTGGACTCGGCGAGCCCCAGCGCGATGTTCGCCGACTGGATCGCGGCACCGGCGGTGCCCTTCACGAGGTTGTCGACGGCGGTCACGACGACGACGCGGCCTGCCGCCTCGTCGACGGCGAGCCCCATGAGCGCCGTGTTCGCGCCGAGCACGTCGGCGGTGCGCGGGAACTGGCCGGGCGGCAGGAGCTGCACGAAGCGCTCCCCCGCGTAGGCGTCCTCCCAGGCCGCGCGGACGGCCGAGGCATCCGTGCCCGGGACGATGCGGGCGGTCGACGTCGCCAGGATGCCGCGCGACATCGGCACGAGCACCGGCGTGAAGGAGATGGTCGGCGCCGCGGCACCCGCCCAGCGCAGCGACTGTGAGATCTCGGGGATGTGGCGGTGGCCGCCGCCCACCGCGTAGGGGTTCGCCGAGCCGAGGAGCTCGCTGCCCAGCAGGTGCGCCTTGAGGCTCTTGCCGGCACCGGACGGGCCCACGGCGAGCACGGCGACGAGGTCGCGGTCCTCGATGACGCCCGCACGGATGCCGGGGGCGAGGGACAGGGCGACCGTCGACGCATTGCACCCCGGGGCCGCGATGCGGCGGGCACCGGTGAGTCGGTCGCGCTGGGTGCCGGTCAGCCGGGGCAGCTCGGGCACGCCATAGGCCCACGCGCCGTGGTGCGCGCCGCCGTAGAACGCTGCCCAGTCGGCGGACGACTCGAGGCGGTGGTCGGCGCCGCAGTCGATGACGAGCGTCTCGGGCGACAACTGTGCCGCGATCGCTCCGGATGCTCCGTGCGGAAGCGCGAGGAAGACGACGTCGTGACCGGCGAGCGTCTCGGCGTTCGTCTCCTGCAACGTGAGGTGCGTGTAGGTGCGCAGGTGCGGCTGCACGGCCACGAGCGGCTGGCCCGCATTCGCGTGCCCCGTGACGGTGCGCACCTCGAAGTCGGGATGGTCGGCGAGGAGGCGCAGGATCTCCCCTCCGGCATAGCCGGACGCGCCGGAAACGGCGACGGAGTACGTCATGGATTCCACCTTAGGGTCTGTGCGGTCGGGGCGAGGGCCGGGCGACGCCCCGCGACAGGCCGACTAGGCCGCGACAGGGGTCGCCGAGATTCGGCGCTCGCCACGACGTCGGTTGCGCACGACCGGGACACGCGAGACGCGTGCGGCGGTGGCGAACCGGGTGGCGGACATGTGTGCGACCCTATCGCGCGTCGGGAATGCATGCAAAACGCGGCTCGCGTCGAGGCGCTCGGCCCCTTTACACCAGCGCATGCGGGCTGCTACTTTCCGGGAAAGCGCTTTCTTGCCCGACGATGGCGTCAGGCGGCGCGGGATCGAAGGAGCTCCCCCACCCATGCAACGACGATGGATCACCGCAAGCGCCGCCGCCCTTGCCGGCGTCGCCCTCCTGCTCACGGCCGCGGCTCCCGCGCAGGCCGCAGCTCCCGCTCACGGCGACCGCGGGTCGGATGCCGCCCGAGAGCCGCTCGCCGCGGGCGACGGATGGGCGTCCGCCGGAGCGGGTACCACCGGAGGCTCCGCCGCTCCGGTCGGGCAGGTGTTCACGGTCCACGACCGTGCAGGGCTCGTCGCCGCCCTCGCCGGCGACGCACCGAAGATCGTGTATGTCGCCGGGTTCATCGATGCGAACACCGACGACGCGGGGGCGTCCCTCTCCTGCGCCGACTATGCGCGCGACGGCTACACCCTCGACGACTACCTGGCTGCGTACGATCCGGCGGTCTGGGGATGGGAGCAGGAGCCGTCGGGCGCCATCGAGGACGCGCGCGCGGCATCACAGGCGGCCCAGCGCGCCCGCATCGACATCCGCATCGGCGCCAACACGACGCTCATCGGCCTGCCGGGTTCCGAGATCACCGGCGCCGCGCTCCAGATCGCGAACGTCTCGAACGTCATCGTGCGCGGCCTCACCCTCACGAACGCCTTCGACTGCTTCCCGTCGTGGGATCCGACCGACGGCGAGACCGGCAACTGGAACTCGGAGTGGGACCTGCTCACGGTCACCGGCTCGACGAACGTGTGGATCGATCACAACGACCTGAGCGACGGCGCCGCGCTCGACTCCCTGCAGCCGTCGTACTTCGGGCGGCCGTTCCAGATCCACGACGGGCTGCTCGACGTCGTGCGCGCCGCGGACCTCGTCACCATCTCCTGGAACAGGTTCCACGACCACGACAAGGTCATGCTCATCGGCAACAGCGACAGCCGCACCACCGACCGCGGCCACCTGCGCGTCACCCTCCACCACAACGAGTTCCGCGACCTCGGCCAGCGCGCGCCTCGCGTGCGCTTCGGCCAGGTCGACGCCTACAACAACCACTACCTGCAGACCGCGCACGACGAGTACCCCTACGTCTACTCGTGGGGACTCGGCGTCGAGTCGAAGCTGGTCGCCGAGCAGAACGCCTTCACCGTCGCGGACGGCTTCGATCCGGCCGCCGTCATCGGGGTGTACAAGGGCACCGCGATCACCGAGACGGGCAACCTCGTGAACCGGCAGCCCGTCGACGTGCTCGGCGCCTACAACGCCGCGAAGGGCGTGAACATCGCGGATGACGCGGGCTGGACGCCCGAGTACCGCGGCAGGGTGCACCCCGCGGCCGCCGTGCCCGCGCTCGTGAGCGTGTTCGCCGGCCCGGCCGGGCTCGACTGACATGACGGCGGGGCGGGCGACGATAAGGCGCCCGCCACGCCGACATGCCCTCCGACGCACCGCGGGCATAGGCTCGGCACGCGGCATCCGGCCCGCCGTCATCGAGGAGGAGACCATGGCCCTGCGCGTGCTGTTCATCGGCGGCAACGGCATCATCAGCTCGGCGTCCAGCGCCCGCATCGTCGAGCGCGGCGATGACCTCACGCTCCTGAACCGCGGACGGAGCACCGACCGCCCGCCGATCACCGGGGCGCGGCACCTGACGGGCGACGCCGACGACGCGGCATCCGTCGCCGACGCCATCGGCGAGGAGACGTTCGACGTCGTCGCGAACTTCCGCTCGTTCTCGCCGGCCCAGGTCGAGCGCGACCTCGACCTCTTCGAGGGACGCTGCCGCCAATACGTGTACATCTCGTCGGCCTCCGCGTATCAGAAGCCGGTCGGGCACCTGCCGATCACCGAGTCGACTCCCCTGCGGAACCCGTACTGGCAGTACTCCCGGGACAAGATCGCGAGTGAGGACCTGCTGGTCGCCGCCTATCGCGAGCGCGGCTTCCCCGCCACGATCATCCGTCCGTCGCACACGTACGACGGCACGAGCGTGCCCCTGCTCGGCGGCTGGACCGCGATCGACCGGATGCGGCGAGGCAAGCCCGTGGTGGTGCAGGGCGACGGCACGAGCCTGTGGACGCTCACCCATACGCGCGACTTCGCGGTGGCGTTCACCGGGCTGCTCGGCAATGACCGCGCCATCGGCGAGGCGTTCCACATCACGTCCGACGAGGTGCTCACCTGGGACCAGGTCGGCGCGGCGCTCGCCCGGGCCGCCGGAGCGGAGTTCCGTCCGGTGCACATCGCGAGCGAGGCCATCGCCCGTGAGCTCCCTGACGACGGACCCGGCCTCCTGGGCGACAAGGCGCACTCGGTGATCTTCGACAACACGAAGGTGAAGGCCCTCGTGCCCGAGTACCGGGCCGTCATCCCGTTCTGGCGGGGCGCGCAGGAGATCGTGGACTGGCACGACGCCGATTCCGCGCGGCTCGAGGTCGATGCGCAGCTGGATGCCGCGTTCGACCGCCTCATCGACCGGCACGGGGCCTGAGGCCCTGTGCCATCGGGCTACTCCCGGACCGTGGCCCCGACTCGTTCGGCAGCGAGCCCGGCGCCGGCGAGCTTCGCCTCGCTGGCCTCCGCCGCCGTGAGCGTGCGGTCGGCGGCGCGGAACCGGAGGGCGAAGGTCAGGCTCTTCGAGCCGTCGGTCACGCCCGAGCCGCGGTAGTCGTCGACCAGCTGCACGTGCTCGAGCAGCTCCCCGGCGCCCTCTCGCACTGCTGCAGCCACCGCTGCCGCCGGCACGTCGGCGGCCACGACGAGCGAGAGGTCCTGCGTCGCCGCGGGGTACGTGCCGATCTGTCCGGCCTCGAGTCCGGGCTCGGTGAGTGCGATGACCGCGTCGAGGTCGAGCTCGGCGACCGCGACGACGCGCGGCAGGTCGGCCGCCTCCGCCACGGCGGGCAGCAGCTCGCCGGCGAAGCCGACGGTGCGGCCCGCGACACGGAGCTCGGCCGTGCGACCGGGATGGAGCGCCTGATGCGAGCCCTGCACGACCTCGATCTCGGCGCCGACGGCGAGGCCGATCTCTCGCACCGCGTCGAGCGCGTCGATGATGCCGGCGGGCACGGCAGTCACGCCCGGCTGCTTCGGGACGACGTCGCCCACGACGAGCACGCCCAGGTGACGGGGCTGCGGCGGGATGCCGGCCTGGAGGGTCTCGAGCTCGGCGTCGCTCGGACGCGCGTCGCCGAGCGGCAGCGACGGTGAACCATAGGTGCGCCCGACTTCGGGCAGGAACACGGTGCCGAGCTCGAACAGGGACACGTCGACGAGTCCGCGCGAACGGTTGCGCTTCGCCGCAGCGATGAGCCCGGGAAGCAGCGACCGGCGCATGAGCGCGGTGCTCGCGTCGAGCGCGTTGGCGAGCTTCACGGATGCCACGAGGGAGCCGTCGGCGCTGCCGAACAGGGCATTCTCCGCCTCGGTGGCGAACGGGAACGACAGCACCTCGGTCGAGCCGGCGGCCGCCAGCGTGTCGGCGACCCGGCGCCGGATGCGCTGCGAACGGGTGAGGCCGCGTCCCGGCGGCGCGACCGGGAGCACCGACGGGATGCGGTGGTAGCCGGCGAGCCGGGCCACCTCCTCCGCCAGTTCGGCGCGGCCCGTGAGGTCGGGGCGCCAGGACGGCGGCACGACCTCGAACCCGCCCTTGACACGGGTCACCGCGCCGCCCACCTCGGCGAGCGCGTCGTGCACCTCGTCGTCGGAGTACTCGACGCCGATGAGCCCCGAGACGTACCCGTCGGGCAGCAGGATCGCGCCGCGGGCCGGGGCCTCGTGGATGAGGGAGCCGCCTGCGTCGGCGGTTCCGCCGGCGAGGTCGGCCATGAGCTGCGCGACGCGGGACACCGCGGTGGCCGCGATCTCGGGGTCGACGCCGCGCTCGTAGCGCTTGGCCGCTTCACTCGGCAGCTTGTGGCGTCGTGCCGTGCGCGCGATGGACACCGGGTCCCAGTTCGCCGCCTCGATGAGCACGTTGCGCGTCGAGTCGTCCATCTCGGTCTCGGCCCCGCCCATGACGCCGCCCAGTCCGATCGGACCGCGATCGTCGGTGACGACGAGGTCTTCGACGTGGAGCGTGCGCTCCTTGCCGTCGAGGGTGGTGAGCTTCTCGCCCGGCGTCGCGCGACGCACCACGATGCCGCCCCGGAGACGGTCGAGGTCGTACCCGTGGATGGGCTGCCCGAGCTCGAGCATCACGTAGTTCGTGATGTCGACGAGCACCGAGAGCGAGCGGATGCCGGCGAGCTTCAGCCGCGCGACCATCCACGGCGGGGTGGGGCGGGTCGGATCCACGCCGCGCACGATGCGCGTCGCGAACACGGCCGAGCCGACGCGGCCCCGGATGGGCGCCTCGTCGCGGATCTCGACGGGGAAGCCGTCGCGCGTGGCATCCACCGCCCCCGACTGCTCGACCGGGTCGCGGAACGTCGCGCCCGTGGCGTGGGCGTACTCGCGCGCCACGCCCCGGATGGAGAACGCGTAGCCGCGGTCGGGCGTGACG
>NZ_JBFUCL010000231.1:0-6082 GCF_056405255.1 Agromyces sp. P1_H4
GGCTGCGGCCGAGGCGACGTCGCGGCCGGGATTCGGCGAGGATCCCCCGTACGACGGTCGCCCGTACGAGAGCACCCGGATGCCGCGCGCCGCCGCCGCGGCCAGCACCGGCTCGAGCGGAGCACCCGTCTGCGGCGAACCGTGGTGCCAGACGACCACCGGGCCCGCCGCGGCATCCGACCGGCTCGCGGCATCGGCTCCGTTCGCGGCATCCGCCCCGCTGTCGTAGGCGCGGAGCACGCGCCCGTCGTCGAGCCGCACGTCGATCGCCTGCACCACGTGGATCCTCCCGTAAACCCGCACGTCCGCTTCGGACGCCAAGCCTAGGCTGGGCGGGTGATCGGCGGCTTCTTCTCGGGTGTGCGGATGCTCGTGCGCGGCTTCGGCTTCTGGGCGCGACGCCCCGGCGTCATGCTGCTCGGGCTGATCCCGGCCGCCGTCGTGTTCCTGCTCGTGGCCGGCGCGCTCGTCGCCCTCGGCTTCGGCCTGCCCGGCATCACCGACTGGCTGACGCCGTTCGCCGACGAGTGGGTCGACCCGTGGCCGACGATCATCCGCAGCGCGATCGGCGCCATCCTGTTCGGCGCCGCCGTGGTGCTCGCGGCCGTGACCTTCACGGCGGTCACGCTCGCGGTGGGCGACCCCTTCTACGAACGCATCTGGCGTGCCGTCGAGGTCGAGCTCGGCGGCAGCGTGCCCGAGCATGGCACGGGCTTCTGGCGCTCGGTGCGCGACTCGGCCGCGCTCATCGGGCTCGGCGTCTTCGCCGCGATGGGGGTCGCCGTCACCGGCTTCATCCCCGTCGTCGGCGCCGTGCTGGCGCCCGTGCTCGGCGTCGTGCTCTCGGGGCGGCTACTGGCCATGGAACTCAGCTCGCGGGCGTTCGAGGCCCGTGGCATCCCGGCATCCGATCGGCGGATGCTGCTGCGCGGCCACCGGGCGAAGGTGCTCGGCTTCGGCGTGGCCACCCAGCTCTGCTTCATGGTGCCGCTCGGGGCGGTGCTGGTGATGCCCGCGGCGGTCGCAGGGTCGACGATGCTCGCCCGCTCGGTGCTCGACGCCGCCGGCGTCGCCGGTGTCGGCGGTGTCGGCGGCGCGGGCGCCCCCGTGCGCTCGGTCGACGCGTAGCAGGCCCCGACCCGGCGCCGCGGCATCCGCCCCGCCCCGCAGCGGCGAAATGGAGGAACATCCGCGCGGCACGCCGGTCGAAACGGATGCCACGCGCGGCGCGTCGCCCCGAACTTCCTCCATTTCGGCGGGGCGGGGCGCGGCCGTTTCGGGGGGGGCGGCGGCAGAGCCGAGTGGATCGGGGGCGCCAAGCTGCTCAGGCCGGCACGCCCCCGGGCGCGCGCCCGTCGAAGAGCAGCATCGGCACCGGACCGAACGGCATCGACCGCACGCGCAGCCGCCGGATGTCGCGGCCGATGAAGCCCGCCTCGGCGAGCGCCCGCTCGGTGTCGCGGTCCCAGTGGCATCCGTGGCAGACACGCTTCGAGATGGGCGTGGCGACGCGCTGCACCGCCCGCTTCAGCGTGCGCGACGGGGCGAGCACGTGGTCGACGAACACGACGCGACCGCCGGGCACCAGCACCCGGCGCACCTCGGCGAGGGCGGCGGCGGGGTCGCCGACCGAGCAGAGCACGTAGGTGCCGACGACGGCGTCGACCGAGGCATCGGGCAGCGGGATGCGCTCGGCGTGCGCGTCGAGCGGCGCGGCCTCGTGCCGCCACTCCCGCGCCCTGATCGCGAGCTCGGCCCTCCGCTTGGCGTCGGGCTCGAGCCCCTGCCACTGCACGTCGGGATCGAACGCGCCGAAGTTGGCGCCGTCGCCCGCGCCGATCTCGAGCACGCGACCGCGCACCCGCCCCACGAACTCGCGCTCGAGGTCGTCGAGCGCGTCGTCGTCGATGAGGGGCGTCGTCACCATCGCACGGTACCGCGCGAGGCCCGATGCGTCAGCCCCGCGTCAGGCCCGGTCGGCGCCCGGGTCAGCCCTGCACGCGCCCCGAGCCGGCCGCGATGCGCTTCAGCAGCGCCGGCTTCGCGAGCACCCACGCCACGACCATGAGGGCGACGGATGCCGCGAACACCGTGAATCCGACCCAGTCGTCGGCGTCGCGCGCGGCGTACATCTGGTTGAGCTTCACCAGCGCGCCCGTGGTGAGCACGAGCACCACGTGCACGAAGACGAACGCGAGGAAGAACAGCATCGTCGGGTAGTGCAGCGACTTGGCGACCTTCTCGGGGAAGGCTCGCACGAGCGAGCCCTCGAGCGGCCAGGCCGACGAGAGCCGCAGCCCGGTGGCGATTGCGATCGGCGACGCGATGAACACGATCGCGAAGTAGGCCAGCTGCTGCAGCGAGTTGTAGACGACCCACGAGTCCTCGGTGGGCCAGTCGAGCGAGGCGTACTGCAGCGCCGCCGACAGCGCGTTCGGCACGACGGCCCAGTCCGTGGGCACGATGCGCAGCCACTGCCCGGTCGCGAAGAGCAGCACGACGTAGATCACGCCGTTGAGCACCCAGAACGCGTCGAGCCAGAGGTGGAACCAGAGGAAGATGCCCATGCGACGCGGGTTGCGCCGCGTGCGGAGCCAGCGCGTGTTGTCGCGGGTCCAGAAGCCCGGAGGGCGCTGCTTCGAGCGGAGCTGGAAGCCCGTGCGGATGACGAGCAGCAGGAAGAACGAGTTGAGGAAGTGCTGCCAGCCGAGCCACGCCGGGATGCCGACGGGGGTGCCCTCGGGCGGCGGGAGGATGCCCGGGTAGGTGTCGAGGAACTGCTCGACGGCCGGGAGCGTGCGGAGCCACCGGGCGAGGAGCACGACGACGACGAGCGCCACGAGGGCGATCGCGACCGACCAGAGCACCCGAACGCGCTGCGCCTTCCACCAGTCGGCGGCACGGGCGACGCGGCTGGGCTTCGGCGTGGTCACGGTCATCTCCGGGGCGGTTCCTTCTGGGGACGTGCGGGTCCGTCGCGACGGCCGGGCGCGGGCGCGCCGACCGCGGCGGTGAACAGCGGATGCCTCGACGATAGCGTCGGCGGCCGGGAGCGCGAAGTCCACGCGCAACAGCACGCCACACCGCGGGGTGGCCGGTCACGCGACCGGCTCACAGCGTCCGGCAGTAGGGTTGCGGCCACGGGGCCGTCCAGGCTCCCGATCAAAGGGCGTCACCGTGTCAGACAAGTCACCGAAGAAGTCGTCCAGCAAGACCGCAGCGTCGAAGACGCTCAAGGAGAAACGCGCCGACAAGAAGGCGAAGGTCGCCGGCCGCGCCGGCAACGACGTCACGGACGCGACCCACCGCAAGTAGCGGGGAACGATGAGGGCGCCGCTCCGGTTCACGGACGGCGCCCTTCGTCGTCGCTCCCGCGGGATGGTGTGCGCTCCCTTGACGCCGGACGCGGCCGGGAGGAGGCTCGCGACGAGGCATCCGCCGACGATCCCGCCGACGCCTCCGCTCGAGAGGGAGGGCTCATGACGCGACCGATCGAAGGCGTCGGGACCAACGTGGCAGCGTTCGTCGGCCTCGCCGAGGAGGGCCCGTTCGAGACGCCCGACACGTTCGACGGCTGGGGCACCGACGAGGACGAGCTCTTCGACCGGCTGCGCGCCCGTTCGCAGGGCCGCGCCCTGCGGAGCTTCTTCGAGAACGGCGGCACCACCGCGGTGGCGATCCAGGTCGAGGACGCGGGGGTGACGGCGGTCCGGTCGGGCCTCGCGGCCCTCGACGAGGTGGACGTCAACCTGCTCGTGCTGCCGGCCGAGTCCGCCGAGCGCGAGGACTCCCGCGAGATCGTCGCCGAGGCGGTCGCGTTCTGCGAACGTCGGCGGGCGATGCTCCTCGTCGACCCGCCGTCGTCGTGGACGAGCGCGGCGCAGATGGCGGTCGCCCTGTCGGATGGCGCGGCCGCCGCCGTCGGCACCACCAGCCCGAACGCCGCCCTGTACGCACCGCGGCTGCGTCATGCCGATCCGGCGCAGGGGGCTTCGGATGCGCCATTCCCACCCTCGGGCGCTGTGGCCGGCGTGATCGCACGCACCGACGCGGCGCAGGGGGTCTGGGCCGCACCGGCCGGGCAGGAGTCCGAGGTGCTCGGCGTCGAGCTGGAGTTCGAGCTCGAGCAGGACGACGTGCGGGAGTTCGGCGCCCGGGGCGTRAACGCCCTGCGCACCTTCCCCGGGCGGCGTCCCATCGTGTGGGGCGCACGCACGCTCGCGGCGGGCGGGCCCGACTCGGGCGAGTGGAAGTACGTGCCCGTGCGACGCACCGCGCTGTTCCTCGAGGCGAGCATCGAGCGGGGCCTCGCCTGGACGGTGTTCGAACCGAACGACGAGCCGCTCTGGCAGGAGGTCCGCGAGTCCGTCGGCGCGTTCCTGCACGGTCTCTTCCGGGCGGGCGCCTTCCACGGCCACTCCTCCTCGGACGCGTTCTTCGTTCGATGCGATCGCGGCACCATGACGCAGGGAGAGATCGACGCCGGAGAGCTGCTCGTGCTCGTGGGGTTCGCCCCGATCCGGCCGGCCGAGTTCGTCGTGCTGCGCATCGGGGCGCGGGCGTTGCCACCGCGGTGAGCGGATGCCGCGAGCCTCCGCCCGCGGCATCCGCTTGCCCCGTCGCGTCGCTGCTACTCGGCGACGCCGGCGCCTCCGCCGTTCCCGAAGAACGCCCGGAGGTCTCCGACGAGGAGGTCGGGACGCTCGAGCGCGGCGAAGTGCCCGCCCTCGTCGAACCGGCTCCAGTGCACGATGTTCGTGTTGTCGCGCTCGGCGAACACCTTGATGGTCTGGAAGTCGTCCTTGAAGACGGCCACGCCGGTGCGCGCGGCGCTCACCTGCGGCTCTGCCTCGGCGCGCGCGTTGTCGAAGTAGCTGCGGCTCATCCCCGCGGCGGCATTCGCGAACCAGTTCACGCTCACCTCGGTGAGGATCTTCTCGAGCGGCACGAGCGAGGTCCCGTTGCCGAACGAGTTGAACAGCTCGCTGTAGGCGAGCAGGCCGACGGGCGAGTCGCTGAGGCCGACCGCCACGGTCTGCGGGCGGGAGGCGTTCATCGTGTTGTAGCCGCCCACCGACTGGAACCACTGCATGTGCTCGAGACCCGCGTAGTCCTGGGGCTCGAGCCGCTCGAACTCGCTCGGGTCGCCCGACGGGAACGAGAAGAGCTGCAGCACGTGCAGGCCGAGGAAGCCCTCGGGATCGAGCAGCCCCAGCTCGCGGGCGACCATCGCGCCGTTGTCGGAGCCGTGGATGCCGTACTCGGCGTACCCGAGGCGGCGCATGAGCGCGTCGTACGCCCGAGCCACGCGGGCGGTGGTCCAGCCGGCCTCGGTGACCGGGTTCGAGAAGCCGTAGCCGGGGGCATCCGGGATCACGACGTCGAAGGCGTCCTCGGCGCGGCCGCCGTGCGCGACCGGGTCGACCAGCGGACCGATGAGGTCGAGGTAGTCGACGGATGACCCGGGGTAGGTGTGCGCGAGCAGCAGCGGCGTCGCATCGGGGTGCTCGGAGCGCACGTGGATGAAGTGGATCGGCTGCCCGTCGATCTCGGTGGTGAAGTGGGGCACGGCGTTGATGCGGGCCTCCTGGGCGCGCCAGTCGTAGCCGGTGCGCCACTGCTCGACGGCGTCGCGGAGGTAGGCGTTCGGGGTGCCGGCGTCCCAGTCGTCGACCGGGGCGGGCTGCGGCAGCCGGGTGCGGGCGAGCCGTTCCATGAGGTCGTCGAGCTCGGCCTGGGCGACCTCGACGCGGAAGGGGCGGATGTCGGTGGAAGCGGTGGTGTTCGTCATGTCTTCGACGGTACGGTGCATATAGGCACGTTCAGTTCCTAATGGCCGGGAAAGGCACGGGAGATGTCGGATACCGCCGCACGCCTGCTCGCCCTGCTCTCGCTGCTGCAGTCACGACCCGACTGGAGCGGCACCGAGCTCGCGCAGCGCCTCGGCGTCTCGACGCGCACCATCCGCAACGACATCGATCGCCTGCGCGAACTCGACTACCCCGTCGACGCCACGCGGGGCGCGGCCGGCGGCTACCGCCTGGGCGCCGGCGGCAAGCTGCCGCCCCTGCTGCTCGACGAC
>NZ_JBFUCL010000232.1:0-6078 GCF_056405255.1 Agromyces sp. P1_H4
CTCGCCGACGGCGGCACGCGCCTCGCGCTCCTCTCGAACGCCGGTGCCGACTTCTCCGGCTGGCTGCGGGCGGGCTCGTTCGCGCCGCTCTTCGAGCGCGTCTTCGTGAGCGGCGAGCTCGGCATGGTGAAGCCCCACGCCGAGATCTACGAGCACGTCATCGACGAGCTCGGCATCGCGCCAGGGGAGCTGGTCTTCATCGACAACAAGTCCGAGAACGTCGAGGGCGCCCGCGCCGTCGGCGGCGACGGGCACGTATTCACCGACGCCGCCGCGCTCGAGGCGTGGCTGCGGGAGCTGGCCGCGTGAGCGCCGATCCCGGGGCCGCGTCGGGCCCGGCGCTGTTCCGACCGATCACGATCCGCGACCTCACGATCCGCAACCGGGTGTGGGTGCCGCCGCTCTGCCAGTACTCGGTCACCGAGCGCGACGGCGTGCCGCACGACTGGCACCTCGTGCACCTCGGGGCGATGGCCGCGGGTGGGGCCGGGCTCGTCGTCGCCGAGGCCACGGCAGTCAGCCCCGAGGGCCGCATCTCCGACCACGACACCGGCCTCTGGAACGACGAGCAGGCCGAGGCGTGGAGTCGCATCACCCGGTTCATCCGCTCGCAGGGCGCGGCATCCGGCATCCAGCTGGCCCACGCGGGCCGCAAGGCGTCGGTGTGGCCCGAGTTCACGCGCCGCAATGGCTCGCAGCCCATCGACGAGGGCGGCTGGCCGACCGTCTCGGCGTCCGCCGTCGCGTTCGACGGGCTGCGGGAGCCCGAGGCACTCGACGATGCCGGCGTCCTGGGCGTGATCGAGGACTTCCGCATGGCCGCGCGTCGAGCCGTGGCCGCGGGGTTCGACGTGGTCGAGGTCCACGCCGCGCACGGGTACCTCGTGCACCAGTTCCTCTCACCGCTCTCCAACTTCCGCGACGATCGGTGGGGCGGCAGCCTTCAGAACCGGGCCCGCCTGCTGCTCGAGCTCGTGCGGGCCGTGCGTGCCGAGATCGGCGAGCGGATGCCGCTCTTCGTGCGGTTCTCCGCGACCGACTGGACCGAGGGCGGCTGGGACGAGGCGCAGACCGCGACGGTCGCCCGCTGGGCCGAGGAGGCCGGAGCCGACTTCTTCGACGTCTCCACCGGCGGTCTCGTGCATGCGCCCATCCCCGTCGCGCCCGGCTACCAGGCGCACCTCGCCGAGTACGTCGGCGACCATGCCGGCGTTCCCGTGTCGGCGGTGGGGCGCATCACCATGCCCGACGAGGCCGAGCGGCTCGTGGCATCCGGTGAGGTCGATGCCGTGATGTTCGGCAAGGCGATGATGCGCGATCCGCACTTCGCGCTGCGCGCCGCGCACGAGCTCGGGGCCGACACGTCGATGTGGCCGCCGCAGTACCTGCGGGCGCGGCCCGAGGTGAACGACGGCGAGTGGTGACGAGCGGGCAGGTCAGGACGATCCGGCGGCCGAGCGCATCTTCATCGCCATCTGCATCATCTCGGCCGACACCTGGCCGATGGCGAAGATGTTGTCCTCGCTGTCGCTGAACCAGGCGCTCCGCTCGTCGCCGAGCACGGCGACGCCGTCCTCGGTCTTCAGGCCGGGCAGGTCGTAGTCGTGGAAGACGACCCCGTGCGTCCGCAGCTCGGTCATGTCGCGGTCGAGGTCGTCGGTCATGAGGTTGAACGCGGTGTTCTTCGCGGTGCCCGCGAAGTCGGTGCGATAGACCATCACCACGGTGCCGCCCACGTCGTAGAAGAGGGCCTCTCCTTCGCCGTCCTCATACACGGGGTCGCGGCCGAGCACGTCGTGCCACCACTTCTTGGCGCGGTCGATGTCGGATGCAGGGAGCACAGCGGTGGCCATGAGCTTCTCGAACATGATGTTTCCTCGGATCCTCGGGTCGGCGTCAGTCTACGCCGACCCGGGGAACGCCGAAGGCCCGATCCGGGCCTCGGTCAGCCGCGACGCGTCGCGTCCTGCACCTCGCCGACGAGCTCCTCGATGATGTCCTCCAGGAAGATCACGCCCGTCGTGGTACCGTCCTCGTCGAACGCGCGGGCGACGTGCGTGCCGAGGCGGCGCATGGTCGCCAGGGCGTCCTCGAGGTCGGTGCCGTCGTAGATCGACACGAGCCGGCGCACGCGTTTCGCGGGCAGCGGATCGTCGAACTCGTCGTCGTCGAGGTCGATGACGTCCTTGAGGTGCACGTAGCCGTCGGGTTCGCCGTCGTCGCCGACGATCACGTAACGCGAGAAGCCGTGACGGGCGACGGCCCGCTCCACGTCGCCGGGCGTGGCCGTCGGGGGCAGGCTCACGAGGGCCGACATCGGCAGGGCGACGTCGTGCACGCGCTTGGTGGTGAACTCGAACGCCGCGGTCAGGGTGCCGCTCGCGTCGTCGAGCACGCCCTCGCGGCGCGACTGGTCGACGATCGTCTGCACCTCCTCGAGCGTGAAGGTGGAGTTCGCCTCGCTCTTCGGCTCGACTCCGAAGAGCCGCAGCACGCCGTTCGCGGTCGCGTTCAGCGCCACGATGATGGGCCGGAAGAAGCGGGCGAGGAGGACGAGCGGCGGCGCGAGCAGCAGCACGGCCCGGTCGGGCACCGAGAACGACAGGTTCTTCGGCACCATCTCGCCGAAGACGACGTGCAGGTACGACACGAGCACCAGCGTGATGACGAACGCCACCGTCGACACGACCGCCTCCGACCAGCCGGTCAGGTGCAGCGGCGCCTCCAAGAGGTGGTGGATGGCGGGCTCGGAGACGTTCAGGATCAGGAGCGAGCAGATCGTGATCCCGAGCTGGCTCATCGCGAGCATGAGGGTCGCGTGCTCCATGGCCCAGAGAGCGGTCTTCGCGCTCCGGCTGCCCTGTTCGGCGAGCGGCTCGATCTGCGACCGGCGCGCCGAGATCACGGCGAACTCGGCGCCGACGAAGAACGCGTTGGCGATCAGGAGGACGAACAGCCAGACGATGCCGATCCAGTCGCTCATCGGGCCACCCCTTCGGCGTCGGCGCCCTCGGCCACGGGCGCGGGCGTCGGCACGAACCGCACCCGGTCGATCCGGCGGCCGTCGAGCCGTTGCACCACGAGCGTGCCCTCCTCGACGGGCACCTCGTCGTCCACCGACGGGAGCCGGCCGAGCTCGGCGATGACGTAGCCGGCGACGGTCTCGTAGTCGCCGTTCTCGGGCACTCGGATGCCGGTGCGCTCGAGCAGCTCGTCGGGCCKGAGGATCCCGGGGAAGCTGATGACGTCGCCGCGGCGCACGATGCCCGCACGGGTGCGGTCATGCTCGTCGGCGACCTCGCCCACGAGCTCCTCGACGAGGTCCTCGAGCGTGGCGACGCCCGCCGTGCCGCCGTACTCGTCGACCACGACGGCCATCTGGAAGCCGCGCGCACGGAGCTCACCGAGCAGCATGTCGAGCTTCATCGTCTCGGGCACGCGCAGCGCCTCGGACTGCAGCGCGGAGGCGGGAACCTCGGAGCGCCGCTCGCGCGGGACGGCGACGGCCTGCTTCACGTGCACGAGGCCGACGATGTCGTCGAGGTTCTCGTCGAACACGGGGAATCGGGAGTAGCCGGTCTGCCGGGCGAGCTCCAGCACGGCCTCGGCGGGGTCGTGCCGCTGCACGGCGGCGACGCGCGGGCGGGGGGTCATGACGTCGGATGCATCGTGGTCGGCGAACCGCAGGGTGCGGCCGAGCAGCGTCGCGGTGTCCTGCTCGAGCAGGCCGGCGCTCGCGGAGCGGCGCACGAGGGAGGACAGCTCCTCGGCCGAGCGGGCGCCCGACAGCTCCTCCTTGGGCTCGATGCCGACGCTTCGCAGCAGGGCGTTGGCGCTGCCGTTGAGGAGCGCGACCGCCGGCCGGAACACCCAGGTGAAGGCGCTCTGGAACGGCATCACGAGCACCGCGGTCTGGCGGGGCAGGGCGAGCGCGAAGTTCTTCGGCACGAGCTCGCCCAGCACCATCGACAGCAGCGTGGCGATGACGATGGCCGTGGTGGCGCCGATGGGCCGCACCATCCCCTCGGGCAGTCCGAGCGCGGTCAGCGGCCCCGCGAGGAGGCTGCTGATGGCGGGCTCCATCGTGTACCCGGTGAGGAGCGTGGTGAGCGTGATGCCCAGCTGCGCGCTCGACAGGTGGGTCGAGGTGATCTTCAGCGCCGAGATCGTCAGGCCGAGGCGGGTCTCGCCGCGTTCGCGCCGGGCTTCGAGCTCCGCGCGATCGAGGTTGACGAGCGCGAACTCGCTCGCAACGAACAAGCCCGTGCCGATCGTGAGGAGGAGTCCGATGCCGAGGAGAATCCACTCAGACATCCGCACCTCCCCGTTCGGTCACGGGCGAGGGTCTATGGCCGGGCGTTTTCGCAGAGGGAGGATCGTCCATTGTGCCGTCCAGTATATCGGCGGCCGTCCGCCACCGGCTGAGCCGTCACACACCCGTCACACGAGCGGATGCCGCGGCGAAATCTCCTTCGCTCATGTGAGGGGCCCCTCACATGAGGCGTCCCTCACACGAGCCGAACGAATGACGTGTCAGAGCCGGAAGACCACGCGTCGCGCCGCTCACTCGAATCGGGCCGGCGGCGCTCCCGACAGATCGTCGACCGAGGCGGCGTCGGCCAGCCAGTCAGCGGCATCCGCTTCCGCACGCCTCGCCGCGGCGGCACCGAACCGACGTTCGCGGGGCGCACCGGGCGCACGGGTCGGCGTCGCCGGCCATCCGCGAGCACCGGTTTCCGCCGAGCCGTAGCGGTGGCTCCAGAGGTCGTACAGCGCGCGCACCTCGTCGCCCAGGGCGAGGAGGAACTCCTCATTCAATCGGTATCGACGCGACCGCGGCTGCTCGTCGTCGACCTCGGAGATCACCGCCCCGACATCGCGCAGGGTTCGGAGCTGGTGCGACACCGCGCTCCGGGAGACGCGGCACTCCGACGTGACCACATCGCAGAGTTCGCCGGCACGGTGCGAGCCGACCGCGAGCACCTCGATGAGCCGTCGCCGCACCGGGTCGGCGAGCACCTCGAACGGATGAGCCATTTCGGGAGGCTACGTGGGACCCTCTCGGGCCGCCGCATCCCTCCTCAGGCCGGCGCTACCAGCTGACCGGCAGCGCCTTGCCCTCCTCGTAGCCCGCCGCCGACTGGATGCCCACGAGCGCGCGCTCGCGGAACTCCGCGATCGAGCGCGCCCCCGCGTAGGTGAACGAGCTGCGCACGCCCGACGTGATCATGTCGAGCAGGTCCTCGAGGGACGGGCGAAGCGGGTCGAGGTAGATCGACGACGACGAGATGCCCTCGGCGAAGAGCTCCTTGCGTGCGAGGTCGTACGGCGAGAGCCGGTCGAATCGCTCGCGCACCGCCTTCGTCGACGCCATCCCCCAGCTCTCCTTGTACAGGCGGCCGGACCCGTCTCGCTTCAGCGTTCCGGGCGCCTCGATCGTGCCCGCGAACCACGAGCCGATCATGACGGATGCCGCGCCGGCGGCCAGCGCGAGCGCGACGTCGCGCGGGTACCGCACGCCGCCGTCCGCCCAGACCGCCTTGCCGAGCTCGCGGGCGGCCTGCGACGTCTCGAGCACCGCGGAGAACTGCGGGCGTCCGACCGCCGTCATCATGCGGGTCGTGCACATCGCGCCGGGACCGACGCCGACCTTCAGCACGTCGGCGCCCGCCTCGACGAGATCGGCCACGGCGTCGGCGGTGACGATGTTGCCCGCGACGATCGGTACCCCGAGGTCGAGGTCGCGCACGATGCCGATCGCCCGGACCATGCCCTCCTGGTGTCCGTGCGCCGTGTCGATCACGAGCATGTCGACGCCGGCGGCGACGAGGGCGCGGGCCTTGGCGGCGACATCGCCGTTGATGCCGACCGCCGCGGCCACCCGGAGGCGTCCCGACGCGTCGACGTTCGGCTCGTAGATGGTGCCGCGCAGGGCGCTGCGCCGGCTCAGCGTGCCGACGACGCGTCCGTGCTCGAGCACCGGGGCGAACTCGAGCCCGGCGTCGGCCATGAGGTCGAACGCCCGGCGAGGCGAGTCCACGTCGTCGGCGTCGAGCGAGGCGAGGCCGCCGTGCACGA
>NZ_JBFUCL010000233.1:0-6060 GCF_056405255.1 Agromyces sp. P1_H4
CCGAACACCCGGTCGCCGACGGCGAAGCGCGCGACGCCCGGCCCGACCTCGTCGACGATGCCGGCGAAGTCCGAGCCGAGCACGGACCGCCGCGGTGCGCGAAGCCCGAAGGCCAGTCGGGCGAACCAGGGCGAGCCCGACCGTGCCGCGGCGTCGGCCGCGCCCACGCAGGCCGCGTGCACCCGCACGCGGAGCTCGCCGCCTACTGCGTGTGGCTCGGGCCGCTCGGCGATGCCCACGACCTCCGGCGGTCCGTACTGCGTATATTCGGCGACCCTCATGATCCTGCTCCCTGCTCGTCGGGGTACTGGAAGACGTCGTCGAGCGGGACCCCGAACACCCCGGCGATCTGGAACGCCATCTCGAGCGACGGCGAGTACCGGCCCTGCTCGATGGCGATGACGGTCTGGCGGGTCACGCCGAGTCGCCGTGCGAGCTCGGCCTGCGTCATCTCGTCGGCGCGGAACCGCAGCGCACGGATGTCGTTCGTGACCCTCGTGGGCTTCACCACGTCGGCACGCCCCGGCGGTAGGCGACGATCTTGGTGATGCTCGAGAGGATCGCCGAGAGCACGAAGCAGAAGTAGACGGTGTTCGCGATCCAGAACCCGTCGGCGTCGAGCATCGCGAGCACGAGCGCACCGAGGGCGCCGATGATGACGAACGAGCTGCCGACGCGCTCGCCGAGGCGGTCGATCTCCTTGTCGCGGATGTCGCCCCGAGTGCTCTCGCTCGGCGAGAAGACCTCGACGAGGACCCGCCCGACGATCGACGCCACGATCGCGCCGCCGATCACCCACAGCATCGCCGGCACGTAGTCGATCTCGTCGACGGGGGTTCCGCTCAGGAGCGCGGGCAGCACCAGCGAGAGGTACACCGTGCTGCCGACGACGGCGACGACGAGGTAGACCCAGGTGCCCTTCTCCTCGTACGACACCGACGACTCGTGCTCGCGCCGACTTCGTCGCTCCATGCGGCTCACGCTCCAATGTCAAGAATTCTTTACGCGCCCAATGTAAAGCTCTGACGACACGATGTCAACAATTCTTGACACTCAGTCCCACAAGCGTGAGGAGCGGATGCCAAACCCGCACGTACTGACGACAGAACGCAGGTTCGGCATCCACTCGATCGTGCGGGCGCGGCGCGGCGGCTAATGCGCGCCGTCGACGAGCTTCAGCCCCACCACGCAGCCGACGAGGCCCGCCATGAGCGCGAGCTTCGCCCACGAGACATCCGTGTCGCCCGTGATCATCGCCCAGGCGACGGTGAGCGCCGCACCGATGCCGACCCACACCGCATACGCCGTGCCCGTCGAGATGTCGCGCATCGCCCACGCCAGGCCGCCCATCGAGAGGGCGAGCGCGCCGAAGAACACCACCGACGGCCAGAGCTTCGTGAAGCCCTCGGACTTCCCGAGTGCGGTGGCCCAGACGGCCTCGAGGATTCCGGACACGATCAGCACGACCCACGCCATGACGGTTCACTCCCATGGCCAGTCTTGTCGCGTTCCGGGTACTGGATTCCCTCGTCCGGGGCCGCCGTCGGGCGACCTGGCAGACAGGCTAGCAACCGCCCCTGTGCAGTGCATGGGCAGCGGATGCCGCGGCGGCGCGCCCGCGGCATCCGCTCGGCTCACCCGGCGCTCACGGCAGCGCGAGCACCTCGGCGAAGTGCTCGACCACCGGGAACGGATCGTAGAACCCGTGCAGCAGCTCCCGCCAGCGCGTGTACTCGGGCGAGCCGCGGAACCCGACGGCGTGCGCCTCGACGCTCTCCCAGTGCACGAGGAGCAGGTACTCGTTCGGCGTCTCGATGGAGCGCGACACCCGCAGGTCGACGAAGCCGGGCATCCCGGCGATGATCGGCGTCGCCGCGGCGAGCGCGGCTTCGAAGTCGGCCTCGCGGCCGGGCGTCACGGGCAGGATGGCGTGTTCGAGGATCACCGGCTCCACGCTAGCGGCCCCGCCGCGGCATCCGACCGACTGGCAGGCGTCGGCTGGGGATTGGCAGCCCCCAGCCCGAACCGCGGACCGCCGGCGAGGCATCATGAGGGCATGGACTTCGACGACACCGCCGCCCTCATCGTGATCGACGTGCAGCAGGGGTTCGACGACCTCTCCTGGGGCGAGCGCGACAACCCCGACGCCGAGGCGAACATCGGGCGCCTGGTCGCCGCGTGGGCGGACGCCTCGCGGCCGATCGTGCTCGTGCGGCACGACTCGGCCTCGCCCGGCTCGCCGCTCGGCCGCGGCACGCCCGGCAACGCGCTGAAGGACGTCGTGGCGGATGCCCCGCACGACCTGTTCGTGACCAAGCAGGTGAACTCGGCGTTCTACGGCGATCCCGACCTGCACGCGTGGCTGCAGGACCGCGGCATCCGCCAGCTCGTGATCACCGGGATCCAGACGAACATGTGCGTCGAGACCACGGCGCGCATGGGCGGCAACCTCGGCTACGACGTGGTGCTGCCGATCGATGCGACGCACACGTTCGACCTCGAGGGGCCGGGCGGCGTGCGCCTCACGGCGTCCGAGCTGGCGCGCGCGACGGCGGTGAACCTCGCCGGCGGCGGCTTCGCCCGGGTCGTGACCACCGACGAGGTGCTCGGCTGAGCAGCATCGACCTCGACGCCGGCGGGACCCCGCGGCATCCGTTGCCCCGCATTACGGCAGCGAGCGGATGCCGCGGCGGCCCGCAGTAGCGTGAACGCATGGCAGACCGCGAATTCGGCTTCAAGACCCGCGCCATCCATGCGGGCAACATCCCCGACCAGGTGACGGGAGCCCGCGCGCTGCCGATCTACCAGTCGAGCGCCTTCGTCTTCGACGACACCGCGGATGCCGCCGCCCGGTTCGCCCTGCAGAAGTACGGCAACATCTACTCGCGGCTCGCGAACCCCACCGTGGCGAGCTTCGAGGAGCGCGTCGCCAGCCTCGAGGGCGGCCTCGGCGCCGTCGCCACCGCGTCGGGCCTGAGCGCCCAGTACATCGTGTTCGCGAGCCTCGCGGGCGCCGGCGACCACATCGTCGCGTCGGCGAACCTCTACGGCGGCTCGATCACGCAGCTGGACGTCACGCTGCGCCGGTTCGGGGTCGAGACGACCTTCGTGCGCTCCGCCGACCCCGCCGACTACGCCGCGGCGATCACCGAGCAGACGAAAGCGCTCTTCGTCGAGACGATCGCGAACCCGTCAGGCGAGATCGCCGACCTCGAGGGCCTCGCCGACGTGGCGCGCGCCCACGGGATCCCGTTCATCGTCGACTCGACGATCCCGACGCCCTACCTCAACCGCCCCATCGAGTGGGGCGCCGACATCGTCACGCACTCGGCGACGAAGTTCCTCGGCGGGCACGGCACGACGCTCGGCGGCGTGGTCGTCGAGTCGGGCCGGTTCGACTGGCACTCCGAGAAGTTCCCGCTCTTCGGGCAGCCGGTGCCGAGCTACGGGGGCCTGCAGTGGTCGGGCAACTTCGGCGAGTACGCGTTCCTCACGCGCCTGCGCGCCGAGCAGCTGCGCGACATCGGCCCGGCGCTCGCGCCGCACTCGGCGTTCCTCCTCGCCCAGGGCGTGGAGACGCTGCCGTACCGCATCCAAGCGCACGTCGACAACGCCCGCGCCGTCGCCGAGTGGCTCGAGGCCGATCCGCGCATCGAGCGCGTCTGGTGGGCGGGCCTGCCGAACCACCCGCACCACGACCGTGCGCAGAAGTACCTGCCCAAGGGTCCGGGCTCGGTGTTCAGCTTCGAGGTGAAGGGCGGCCGCGCGGTCGGCCAGCAGCTCATCGAGTCGGTGAACCTCGCCTCCCACCTCGCGAACATCGGCGATGCGAAGACGCTCATCATCCACCCGGCGTCGACCACGCACGCCCAGCTCACCGAGCAGCAGCTCGTCGACGCGGGGGTGCTGCCGGGGGTCGTGAGGATTAGCGTGGGCATCGAAGACGTTGAAGACATCATCGACGATCTCGACCAGGCCCTGACGGCCGCGACAGGAGGAGCACGATGAGCACGGCGACGGATGCCACGACCACGACCCTTCCGTCCGACGCGGATGCCGCGGCATCCGCCGACCTCGAGACCGTGCGCCTCGTCAACGGCCTCTCGTGCGACCTGCCGGCCGGCTCGCCGCTCGCGAAGCTGCTCAAGTCGCAGCGCACGTGGATCGGGCCCGACGCGAAGCAGCGCCTGAAGATCCTCAACGCGGCCAAGTCGGTCGCGATCGTGGGCGCGTCGCCGAACCCGGCGCGATCGAGCTACTTCGTCGGCACCTACCTGCAGCAGTCGAGCGACTTCCGCCTGTACTTCGTGAACCCGAACGCCACCGAAATCCTCGGCGAGCCCGCGTACGCGAGCCTGACCGACCTGCCCGAGGTGCCCGACATCGTCGTGGTGTTCCGCCGTGGCAGCGACATCCCGCAGGTCGTCGACGAGGTCGTCGCCGCCGGCGCGAAGACGATCTGGGTGCAGCTCGGCATCTGGAACCAGGATGCGGCGTACTACGGCGAGGAGCAGGGGCTCACCGTCGTCATGGACCGCTGCATCAAGGTGGAGCACGCCCGCTTCCACGGCGGCCTGCACCTGCTCGGCTTCGACACCGGGCAGATCACGGCCCGCAAGACGGTGCGCTGACCCCGACCGACCAGTCCACCGATGCCGGATCGGCCTCTTGACCGGCTTCGGTCACGGCGATTCGATCGAGGGATGCCGCTGGACATCGAATTCTCGTCGGATCCCGCTCGCCTCGACCGCGATCGGGTGCACGCGTGGCTCGCGGAGGAGTCGTACTGGGCCGCCGGACGCAGCCGCGAGTCGCACGACGCCGCGATGGCGGCCTCCCGGAACTACGGCATCTACGACACCCGCACCGGGTCGCAGCTCGCGTACGCGCGCGTGATCACCGACGGCGTGACGTTCGCCTGGCTCTGCGACGTGTTCGTCGCCGTGGAGGCTCGTGGGCGCGGGGTCGGGATCGCGCTCATCGACGGCGTCATGGCGGAACTCGCACCGCTCGACCTGAAGCGCATCGCCCTCACGACGGCGGACGCGCACGGCCTCTACGAGCGGTACGGCTTCGGGCCGGTGCCCAATCCCGACCAGTGGATGGCTCGCATGGGCGCGGCGATGCGATGACCGACGCTCATCCGCGCTCGAGGCGTGCGATGAGCGCGCGCCGGTCGACGCCGGCGTAGGCGAGCGCCCGCGGCACGGTCCCGAGATCGGCCAGGAGCACGCCCCGCAGGGCCGCGGCGATCGCGAGCTGCTCGCGCTCCTCGCGCGTGCGGCCGCGTGCGCGATTCGTGCGGAAGTCGGCACGACGCAGGGCATCGCGCAGGGAAGCACCCCAGCCCGGTCGGGTCCGCCGCGTGGAGCGCAGTCGATCCTCGGCGATGGGGGCGACGCCCGCGACCTCGAGGGCGCGGGAACGCTCGGCGTCGAGTGCAGCCTCCACGGCGGCATGATCGAGGCCGAACTCGGCGAGCGTCCTGGCCGCGACGTCGTCGCCGGCCGAGATCACGAGCAGCATGTGCTCCGCCTCGACGTTCGCCGCGCCGCGCCGGGCGGCTTCGTCGATCGTGCGCAGGACCACCTGCTTGAGGCCCACGTCCATCGCGCCGTCGACCGGGCCGGGTACGTCACGCATTGCGTCTCCTCAGTTCGATGCCGGCGGCATCGAGTCGCCGGTGATGCTTCTTGTGCACGGCCTGCCGGGTGACGCCGAGCGCCTCGGCGACCTGCGTCCAGCTCCAGCCCGAGCGCATGGCCCGCTCGACGGCGGCGTCCTCGAGCCGGTCGGCGAGCTCGCGCAGCGCCACGACGGCGGCGAGGTCGTCGGCTTCGGCGCCGATCGGTTCCGGAGTTCGAGGGGTCATATGAGCAACCTAGGTTGCTCAGCTGGTATTGTCAACCCATGTTGCGTATCTCCTCCGTGGTCGACGGCACCTCCGACGGTCCCGAACCGCGCATCGGCCACCTGGGCGCGGGTAGGCTCGTGCGCGTGCAGCCTGACCGATCCCGCCGACCGCGCGTCGGCGTGCTCGGTCCGGTCGTGGTCGAGGAC
>NZ_JBFUCL010000234.1:0-6056 GCF_056405255.1 Agromyces sp. P1_H4
CCGCTGGCGGTGACCGCACGGCGCCTCAGCAGGGCGAGCGCCGAGCGGGTGGCGTACGCCGTTCCGGCCACGGTGCCTCCTGAGGTGCCCGTGCCGCCCCTGCATCCCCTCGCGGCGCCTGAGATGTCGCCCCCGGCGATCGAGCTGCGCGACCTCCGGGCCGGGTGGCCCGCGGTGGAGGAGCGCTCCGAGCCGGGCGACGAGCCGTCCGCGGCATCCGCGGGCCCCGCCGCCCTCGATGGACTCGACCTGACCATCGCGCCGGGAGAGCGGCTGCTCGTACGCGGCGCCTCGGGCGCAGGGAAGACGACGCTCGCGCACGTGCTCGTGCGGTTCCTCGCGTACCAGGGGTCGTACCGGATCGGCGGCGTCGAGGCATCCGAGCTGGAATCCGCGGGCGTACGCCGCATGGTGGGCCTCGTCGAGCAGCGACCGTGGCTCTTCGACGAGGACGTGCGCCAGAACCTGCTGTTCGCCCGCGACACCGCGACCGACGACGACCTGCTCGACGTGCTCGAGCGGGTGGGCCTGCGCGAGTGGCTCGATGAGCGCGGCGGCCTCGGCGCGCGGGTGGGGGAGCGCGGCGCCCTCGTGTCGGGCGGACAGGCGCAACGACTCGCGCTCGCGAGGGCGATGCTCGCCGACTTCCCGATCCTGGTGCTCGACGAGCCGACGGCGAGCGTCGACCCGGCACGTGCCGATGCGCTGCTGCGCGACCTGACCGACGCCGCGGGCCGATCGGGGCGCACGGTCGTCGTGATCTCGCACGGCGCGGTCGATGAGCGCCTCGTGGATCGCACGATCGAGCTCCGCGACGGTCGCGCAATCGAGACGTCTCGTGGTCCAGGGCCGCTCCTCGCCGCCTCCGGGGGAGCCGCGCGCGAGCCATAGGCTGAGGGGATGCCGCGTTGCATCCGCACCCGCCCGCTCGCCGCGTGGCGCGACCCCGAGGCGGTCTTCCGCGCCCGGTACGCGGATGCCCCGTACGCGGTGTGGCTCGACGGCGGCGCCGATGCCATCACCGGCATCAGCGTCATCGCAGCGGCGCACAGCGGCAGCGTGTTCGTGACGGCGGATGCCGCGGCGGGCACGGTCACCCGGTCGACGCCGCTCGGCCGGGCTCCCTCCGGCACCACCTCGACCGGGTCGGTGTTCGACGTGCTCGCTGAGCGGCTGCCCGGCACGGTGGACGGGTCCGGGGTGCTTGCGCGCGATGCGGGACCGCTGGGCTGGTTCGGGTGGTTCGGCTACGAACTCGGCGCGAGCCTGAACGACGTGCCGGCGTCGACGGCCGACACTCCGGATGCCGCGTTCCTCTTCATCGACCGCGCCATCGTGTTCGATCACGCGGCGCGCAGCGTGCAGCTCGCCTGGATCGCCGACGACGGCATTGAGACCGCCGGCGCAGGCGCGGCGTGGGCTGAGCAGCTCGCCGCGGCGCTCGACGCGCTGCCCGCGGCATCCGGACCGTCGTCCGGCGACGCGCCGGTCGCGCACGCGGCCAGCGTGCGCTGGCGACACGACCCCGAGCGATACGCGCAGCTCATCGCCGACTGCCAGGCCGCGATCGTGCGCGGTGACGCCTACCAGCTGTGCCTCACGAACCGCGTGGAGGTCGACGCCCGGCCCGACCCGGCGACGACCTACCTCGCGCTGCGGGCGTCGAGCCCCAGCCACCACGGCGGGTACCTCCGGTTCGGCGACGTCGCCCTGCTCAGCGCCTCGCCCGAGCTGTTCCTGCACGTCGATGCCGACGGGATCGTCTCGACGAAGCCGATGAAGGGCACGCGTCCGCGGGGAGCCAATCCGCGACGCGACGACGAACTGCGCCGGGAGCTGCTCGCCAGCGACAAGGAGCGCGCCGAGAACCTCATGATCGTCGACCTCATGCGCAACGACCTCGGTCGCGTCGCCGAACTCGGCACCGTCACGGTGACGAGCCTGCTCGAGGTCGAGGAGTACGCCCACGTGCACCAGCTCGTCTCGACCGTGCAGGCTCGGCTGCGGCATCCGCTCACCGCGCTCGACGTCGTGCGGGCGGCCTTCCCCGCCGGCTCGATGACCGGCGCCCCGAAGCGAAGCGCCATGTCGATCCTGCACGAGCTCGAAGCGGGCCCGCGGGGCGTGTACTCGGGCACGTTCGGCTACCTCGGCATCGACGGCACCGCCGACCTCGCGATGGTCATCCGCTCCATCGTGCTGACGCCCTCGGGCGCGAGCATCGGCACCGGCGGCGGCATCACGGCGCTCTCGGTCGCGGCCGAGGAGATCGAGGAGACGCGCGTCAAGGCGCGGGCACTGCTCGCCGTGCTGCTCGGGGCGTCCACTCCCGCGGAGTGAGTAGGCTAAAGGTTCGGTGCGTCGCGTTCCGGCGCGCCCGCAGCACGATGTGCGGAGCGATCCCCCCGCAGCACACACACGATTGAGAGTCACGTGGCACACGATCACGACCCCGCCCACGCCGACGCCGAGACCGGCGCCTACGACTTCGCCGCGATCCAGGCGAAGTGGCTTCCCGTGTGGGACGAACTCCAGCCGTTCCGCGCAGGACGCCCCGGCGAGACCAAGCCGCGCAAGTACATCCTCGACATGTTCCCCTACCCGTCCGGCGACCTGCACATGGGCCACGCCGAGGCGTTCGGCTACGGCGACACGGTCGCGCGGTACTGGCGCCATCAGGGCTTCGACGTGCTGCACCCCGTCGGCTGGGACTCGTTCGGCCTGCCCGCCGAGAACGCGGCCATCAAGCGCGGCATCGACCCGCGCGGCTGGACCTACGACAACATCGAGCAGCAGAAGCGCTCCTTCCGCCAGTACGCGCCGTCGTTCGACTGGTCGCGCGAGCTGCACACCAGCGATCCCGAGTACTACAAGTGGAACCAGTGGCTGTTCCTGAAGCTCTACGAGAAGGGCATCGCGTACCGCAAGGCCGGCCTCGTGAACTGGTGCCCCAACGACCAGACCGTGCTCGCCAACGAGCAGGTGGTCGACGGGCACTGCGAGCGCTGCGGCTTCATCGTGACGAAGAAGGCGCTCACGCAGTGGTACTTCCGTGTCACCGACTACGCCGACCGCCTGCTCGACGACCTGAACCAGCTCGAGGGCTCGTGGCCGTCGAAGGTCGTCACGATGCAGCGCAACTGGATCGGCCGGTCGTCGGGTGCCGACGTGGACTTCGAGATCGAGGGCCGCGACGCGCGGGTGACGGTGTTCACGACGCGCCCCGACACGTTGTACGGCGCCACGTTCATGGTCGTCGCACCCGACTCGGAGCTCGCCGCCGAGCTCGCGGCGGGGGCGTCCGACGCGGTGCGCGGCCGGTTCCAGGACTACCTCGATTCGGTGCGGGGCGAGAGCGACATCGACCGCCTGTCGACCGAACGGCCCAAGACCGGCGTGTTCCTCGAGCGGTACGCCGTGAACCCGGTGAACGGCGAGCGCCTGCCCATCTGGGCCGCCGACTACGTGCTGGCCGACTACGGGCACGGCGCGATCATGGCGGTGCCGGCCCACGACCAGCGCGACCTCGACTTCGCACGGGCGTTCGACCTGCCCGTGCGCGTGGTGGTCGACACGAACGCTCCCGTCACCGGGGTCATCCCGGTGATCCAGCTCGACGAGCAGGGCGAGCCGATCCTGCCCGACGACCTGCCCGCCGTCGACCCCGCCTCGACCGGCATCGCGCTGGCCGGAGAAGGGCGCCYCATCAACTCGGGTCCGCTCGACGGGCTCTCGAAATCGAACGCGATCCGCCGCATCATCGAGGTGCTCGAGCAGCGCGGAACCGGCCGCGCCGCGAAGAACTTCCGCCTCCGCGACTGGCTCATCTCACGCCAGCGGTACTGGGGCACGCCCATCCCGATCATCCACTGCGCCGAGTGCGGCGAGGTCCCGGTGCCCGAGAGCGACCTGCCTGTGCGCCTGCCCGACGCCGCCGGCCTCGACCTCAAGCCGAAGGGCACCAGCCCGCTCGGCGCGGCCGAGGACTGGGTGAACGTCGCCTGCCCGAACTGCGGCGGGGCGGCCCGTCGCGACTCCGACACGATGGACACGTTCGTCGACAGCTCGTGGTACTACCTGCGCTACCTCAACCCGAACGACGACACGAAGCCRTTCGACACGGCAGAAGCCGAGAAGTGGCTGCCGGTCGACCAGTACGTCGGCGGCGTCGAGCACGCCATCCTGCACCTGCTCTACTCCCGCTTCATCACCAAGGTGCTCTTCGACCTCGGGTACCTGAGCTTCACCGAGCCGTTCACCTCCCTGCTGAACCAGGGCATGGTCATCATGGACGGCACGAAGATGTCGAAGTCCAAGGGCAACCTGGTCGAGTTCGCGAGCGAGTTGGGCGCGCACGGCGCCGACGCGCTGCGCGTGACGTTGGCGTTCGCCGGGCCCCCCGAGGACGACATCGACTGGGCGGATGTCTCGCCCGTCGGGGCGGCGAAGTTCCTCGCCCGCGCCTGGCGCATCTCGGGCGAGGTCTCGTCCACCCCAGACGTCGAGTGGAAGACGGGCGACGCCGGGCTCCGCCGGCTGACGCACCGTCTGCTGGCGGATGCCCCCGGCTTGGTCGAGGCGTTCAAGTTCAACGTCGTCGTGGCGCGCCTGATGGAGCTCGTCAACGCGACCCGCAAGGTCATCGACTCGGGCGCCGGTCCCGCCGACGCTGCCGTGCGCGAGGCCGCCGAGGTGACGGCCATGATCCTCGACCTGTTCGCTCCCTACACCGCCGAGGACATGTGGGAACGGCTGGGCTACCAGCCGAGCGTGGCGCTCGTGCCGTGGCGCAAGGCCGACCCGGCGCTCCTCGTCGAGGAGTCGGTCACCGCGATCGTGCAGGTCGACGGCAAGGTGCGCGACCGGCTCGAGGTGTCGCCGAAGATCGCGGCCGACGAGCTCGAAGCGCTCGCGCGGGCGTCGGCCGCCGTGGCTCGCGCGGTCGGCGAGCGCGAGATCGTCAACGTCATCGTGCGCGCCCCCCGGCTCGTGAACATCGCGACGCGCGGCTGACCTGCCGACTCCTCCTCGACAGCAATCGGCCTCGCTGAGCGCTGACGGGCGGGAGCGCTGCTCGACCGGATGAGGCGGTCGCCCTCGTAGCGTGCGGGCATGCCCGCGAGCCGAGACCACCCGTTCGACGCACTCGACCCGGCCGCCCGTCGCGCGACGCCACGCGCGCGGGTGGCCATCGGGGCGGCCGTGGTGCTCTTCATCGCGGCGGTCGCCGCAGCAGCGCTCATGTCGTTCGCCGCGGGCGGCGGCGGCGTGCAGGAACGCGTCGTGGCGACGGGCGGGCCGGGCACCGGCGATGGGTCACGATCGGCGTCGGCGTCGGCGTCGGGGTCCGCGTCGGGGTCCGTGCAGGCATCGACCGCCGTCGGGATCGAGACGACCCCCCTGCTCGTGCATGTGCTCGGAGCGGTCGTGCGCCCGGGGCTCGTCGAGCTGCACCCCGGCGACCGCGTCGTCGACGCCGTGGCCGCGGCGGGCGGCTTCACCCCCGATGCCGACCCCGCCGGCGTCAATCTGGCCCGGCCGGTGGCCGACGGCGAGCAGCTCGTGGTCTTCGCGGTCGGCCAGGTTCCGCCGCCGTCCGCCCCGGGCAGCGCGGGCGCGGCAAGCGCGGCGGGCGGCGGCCCGGCCGACGGCCTCGTGCACCTGAACACCGCCGATGTGGCGGCCCTCGACACCCTGCCCAGGATCGGGCCTGCGCTGGCCCAGCGCATCATCGACTGGCGCGCCGCGAACGGTCCGTTCACGAGCGTCGACCAGCTCCTCGATGTGGCCGGCATCGGCGACGCGGTCTTCTCCGGCCTCGCCGACAAGGTCGCGCTCTGACGTGCGCGACCTGAGGCTCCTGCCGCCGGCCGGCGCCGCATGGCTGGCTGCCTGGTGCGCCGTCGCGTCGCCCGACGTCGGGGTCGATCCGGCCGTCGTGGCGTGGCTCGCCTGGGGGCTCGGCGTGATCCTMGMCGTCGCCCTCATCGCCCTGACCGGGGCCCGACGCGGGTCGTCGGCCGCCGACGCGCTCCGGGCCGCGCTCACTGCGGCGC
>NZ_JBFUCL010000235.1:0-6054 GCF_056405255.1 Agromyces sp. P1_H4
CCTCACGGGCTTCGGATGAGCGGAGCGGGGGCATGTGACGCCCGATCGCGGCATCCGCTCAGGCCGACTGCACGCGGTCGAGCTCCGCGTAGCGCCCGCCCGCGGCGAGCAGCTCGGCGTGCGAGCCCACCTCGACGACGCGGCCGCGCTCGAGCACCACGATGCGGTCGGCGCCGCGGATGGTGGAGAGCCGGTGGGCGACCACGAGGGTCGTTCGACCGCGCATCAGGTGCTCGAGGGCGCCCTTGATCTTCGCCTCCGACTCGGGGTCGAGGGCGCTCGTCGCCTCGTCGAGCAGCAGCACGCGCGGGTCGCGCACGAGCGCCCGCGCGATCGACAGCCGCTGCCGCTGCCCGCCCGACAGCCGCGCGCCGCGTTCGCCGACGACCGTGTTCCATCCGTCGGGTTGCGCCTCGACGATCTCGAGGGCGTTCGCGTCGCGCAGCGCGGCCAGCACGCGCTCGTCGCTCACGTCGCCGAGCCCGTAGACGATGTTCTCGCGGATGGTGCCCTCGAACAGCACCGACTCCTGCGGCACGACCGACACGAACCGGCGGAACGTGCGGAGGTCGAGCTCCTCCATGTCCACGCCGTCGAGCAGCACCCGGCCGCGCGTGGGACGGAGGAAGCCGAGCACGAGGTTGAGCAGGGTCGACTTGCCCGATCCCGACGAGCCGACGAACGCGACGGTCTCGCCCGCGCGGATGTCGAGCGTCACGTCGTCGAGCGCCGGGGGGATGCCGAGGTCGTAGCGGTACTCGACGTGCTCGAGGCCGAGTTCGCCCCGCACCTCGCGCACCGCGCGCTTGCCCTCGTTGAACTCGAGGTCGGGCTCCTGCACGACCTCGGCGATCGACCGGATCGACTCGGTGCCGCGGGCGATCACGGGCAGCAGCATGAGGAGGTTCGTCGCCGCGCCGGTGAGCAGTGCGAAGTACGAGCTCAGCAGCACCACCTGGCCGGGGGTGATGGGGATGAGCCCGGTGATCGAGATCCAGGCGGCGAGCACGAGGCATCCGACGCCCAGCAGTTGCAGGCTGACCCACGACAGCGACGCGAAGCGGCCGTTGAGCAGGTCCAGCTGGAAGCCGGCGCTGCGCACGCCCTCGGCGCCGCGGGCCACTCGCGTGACGGCGGTCTGCTCGAGCCCGTGCGCGCGGGTGATGGGCATGAGCGTCGCCATCTCGCCCACGCGAGCCGAGAACTGCTCGACCTCGCGGCGGAAGGTCTCGTTGCGGGCGGCGCTGCGCCGGTTCAGGATGGCGCGCAGCAGCACGGCGAGCGGGATCGCGAGCGCGTAGACCGGCAGGAACGCGGGCACGTTGATGGCCGTCATCACGATGGCGCCGAGCAGCACCATGGTCGCCGAGAGCAGCGGATGCGTCGTCTGCTGCAGCATGACCTCGACGTTCTCGACGTCGCGCACGACCTTGGTCTGCACGACGGCGGAGTTCGCGCGGGAGTGGAAGCCGATCGACAGCGACTGCAGCCGGGAGGCGAGGGCGTTGCGCAGGTCGGCGCCGGTCGACCGCACGGCGCCCATGAAGAGCCGCGTGTACATGACGTGGTTCGGGTAGTTCTGCACGAGTGCGACGAGGGCGACGCCCGCCCAGAGCCAGAGGGTGGACATGGGGCCGCCGTCGACGACGACGTCGATGACGCCCGCCGTCACCACGGGCAGCAGCCAGAGGGGCGTGTCCTTGAGCGCGAAGAAGCCGACCGCCGTGAGGACACGGCTGCGATGGAGGTCGAGGAGGCGGAACACCGAGCGGAGCGGATGTCGCCCGTCGATGGCCCGCTCGATCTGGGAAAGCGTTTGCCCGGTCATCATCCCATTGTGCCGCCGATCAGGTCGCCTCGCTACGCTGGACTGATGTCCTTCGATCCCCGCAGCATCCCGGTCGATCCCTCCGCAACGGCCGCGCTCGCGAGGAACGGACTCGAATACCGCCTGCTCGACCCGGCCGACCGGCCCGCCATGCGAGCCTGGGCCGAGGCCGAGACGCGAGGATTCCACCACCCGCGGCCGCGCGAGATCGACCTCGACCACGACGTCTCGGTCGCCGGGGAGCGCCGGGTGCACGGCGTCTACGATCGCACCGCGGCGCACCCCGAGGTGCCCGTCGCCACGGTCGACGGCTGGCCCACCGGGCTCAGCGTGCCGGGCGGGCGCAGCGTCGATGCCTGGGCCGTCAGCGCTGTCACGGTATCGCCGACGCACCGCCGTCGCGGCATCGCCCGGGCACTCATGGAGGGCGAGCTCGCGAACGCCCGCAACGCCGGCGCCGCCGTCGCCATGCTCACGGCGACCGAGGCCACCATCTACGGCCGCTACGGCTACGCCCCCGCGGCCAGGGCCGCCACGATCACGGTCGACCGACGCCGCACCCACTGGATCGGGCCCGACGCCCCGGGGCGGGTGCACTTCGTCGACCCCACCTCGCTGCGTGAGGTCGCGCCGGGCATCGCGCGTCGGGCCGTCGCCCGCACTCCGGGCGAGATCGACCGGTGGCCCGGCATCATCGACCGGGGGCTCGGACTCGTGAACCCCGACGGCGATCGGGCGCGCGCCCTCCGCACGGTGCGCTACGACGACGAGCACGGACAGCCGCAGGGCTTCGCGAGCTTCCGGGTCACGCGCGAGCCCGACGAGCCCGGCGTGCTCGAGTTCGACTTCCTCTCGGCCGCGACGGACGACGCCGAGCGCGCGCTCTGGCGCTTCCTCGTCGAACAGGACTTCGTCACCGCCGTGCGCGGCCGCCTGCGCTCGGTCGACGAACCGCTGCCGTGGCTGCTCGAGGACCCGCGTGCGGTCACCGTCAGCGACGTCGGCGACCACCTCTGGGTGCGAGTGCTCGATCCGGTCGATGCCCTTTCCGCGCGCCGGTACGGACTCCCCGGCTCACTCGAGCTCCGCGTGGCCGATCCGCTCGGCCACGCGCGCGGGCGCTTCCGGCTCACCGTCGACGAGCGCGGTCGCGCCGAGGTCGAGCGCCTCGACGAGGGCGCCGCTGCGGCATCCGGCCCCTCGCTGCAGCTCGGGGTGCAGGAGCTCGGCGCCGTCTACCTCGGCGGTGTGCGTCCCTCGGTGCTCTCGCGAGCGGGACGCATYGTCGAGACGGCTCCGCGGTCGGTCGCCTTCGCCGATCAGCTGTTCGCGGCCGAGCGCACCCCGCACCTCAGCATCTGGTTCTGACAGCCGGATGCCGCGTGCGGGCGCGCCGGGTCGGCGGGCGCGCCGGGTCGGGCGGCGCGTCGCGGGAGGTCGCGGTGCCACCTGGTGCCCCCATTCCGGGGGCGCGATGTGAGAGCGCTCCCCCGCATTCGCCCGCGGGTACCGCTTTCCCGCTTACTGACACGTCAGTAAGTTACGGAAGCGTTATCAACCGTTTTGTTCCGCTGTCCCACATTTGCGTCATCATTGCTGTGCCGCCGCCAAGGATGACGGCGGAACCCTCGAGGGGTCGACCTCAATCACAGAAGGGGAGAGCCATGAAGACACCTTCATTGGTCTCTACTGCAGCGCTCGTCGGTGTCTCGGCGTTGCTGCTGGCAGGTTGTTCGAGCGGCGGCAGCGGCGGAGAGAGCGACGGAGGCGACGCGGCAGCGACGCGTGCCTGCGTCATCCTCCCCGACGCCGCGTCATCGCCGCGCTGGGAGAACAACGACCGCCCGTACCTCGAGGACGGCCTCACGGCCGCCGGCTTCGAGACGGACATCCAGAACGCGCAGGGCGATGTCAACAAGTACGCGACCATCGCCGACCAGCAGCTCAGCAAGGGCTGCGGCGTGATGCTCCTCGTCGACTACAACGGCGCAGGCGCCGCGGTGGCCGCCAAGGCGAAGGGCGAGGGCATTCCCGTCATCGCCTACGACCGCCCCATCGAGGGCGTCGACTACTACGTGTCGTTCGACAACGCAGAGGTCGGGCGGCTCGAGGGCCAGTCCATCGTCGATGGCCTCGCCGCCGCCGGCAAGGACCCGGCCAGCGCCGTCGTCGTCTACATGGGCGGCGACCCGACCGACGGCAACGCGAAGATGTTCCACGACGGAGCCGTCGAGGTCATGGAGGCAGCCGGCATCAAGCCGGCGGCCGAGCCCCCGGGCGTCTGGGACGGCGAGAAGTCGGCGACGAACTTCGAGCAGGCCCTCACCTCGCTCGGCGGCAAGGTCGACGCGGTGTGGGTGGCCAACGACACCAACGCCGCCGGCGTCATCACGGTCCTCGACAAGAACGGCCTCGTCGTTCCGGTCTCGGGCCAGGACGCCTCGGTCGCGGGCCTGCAGAACGTGCTGCTCGGCAAGCAGACCGCCACGGTCTACAAGCCGATCAAGCTCGAGGCCGACGCCGCGATCGACCTGGCGACCAAGCTGCTGAAGGGCGACACTCCCACCGCCGACCAGGAGCTCGAGGACGGCACGCCCTACATCGCCGTGACGCCCCAGCTGGTCGGACCCGACCAGGTGGCCGACGTCGTCGACGCCGGCGATGCCGACCCGGCCGAGCTCTGCCAGGGCGAGGTCGCCGCGAAGTGCGGCGAGTACGGCATCGAATAACCAGTTCCATCCTCGGGGCCTCGGCCACGGCGTCATCGCCGCGGCCGGGGCCCCGATCCCCTCTCCCGGCGGTAGCCGGCGAGTGCCACACTGAGAGCCAGACAGCGCCGTCGAAAGGAACCCGGCATGGAAGACGTGCCCATCATCGAGCTGAGTGGAGTCGTCAAGAGCTTCGGCCCGGTCAGCGTGCTCAAGGGCGTGGATCTCAAGGCCTACCCCGGCAAGGTCACCGCGCTCGTCGGCGACAACGGGGCGGGCAAGTCCACCCTCATCAAGGGCCTGGCGGGCGTGCAGCCCTACGACGCCGGCAGCGTGAGGTTCGAGGGGCAGGAGGTCGCCCTGCACACGCCCCGAGAGGCCTCACGGCTCGGCATCGAGGTCGTGTACCAGGACCTCGCCCTCTGCGAGAACCTCGACATCGTGCAGAACATGTTCCTCGGTCGCGAGGAGACCGAGTTCGGCACCTTCGACGAGGGCCGCATGGAACGGCAGGCGTCCGACACCCTCCGCTCGCTCTCGGTGCGCACGGTGAAGTCGGTGCGGCAGAAGGTGTCCTCCCTCTCGGGCGGCCAGCGCCAGACCGTGGCCATCGCCCGGGCGGTGCTGAAGAAGGCGCGGGTCGTCATCCTCGACGAGCCCACCGCGGCCCTCGGCGTCGCCCAGACCGAGCAGGTGCTGAACCTCGTGAAGCGCCTCGCCGAGCAGGGCGTCGCGGTGATCATCATCAGCCACAACCTCGTCGACGTGTTCGCCGTCGCCGACCACATCAACGTGCTCTACCTCGGGCAGATGGTCGCCTCCCTCGAGACGAGCCAGACCACGAGTGACGACGTCGTCGGCTACATCACCGGCACGAAGACCCCCGCAGGAGCGTCCGCATGAGCACCCAGAAGACGACGCCGACCACCGACGACCCCGTGGCCGATGCCCCGGCGACCTTCGTCGCGGCCGACCTCATCGGCAGCGGCCAGGAGGGCGGCATCGGCGACCAGGTGCGCGCCTGGTTCCAGCGCGTGCGCAGCGGCGAGATGGGCGCGCTGCCCGCCATCGGCGGGTTCATCGTGCTCAGCATCATGTTCTCGATCCTCAGCCCGTTCTTCCTGACCGAGCGCAACTTCGCGAACCTCATGACGCAGGCGGCCACGCTCGTCATGCTCGGCATGGCGCTGGTCTTCGTCATCCTGCTCGGCGAGATCGACCTGTCGGCCGGTGTCACCGCCGGCGTCACGATGTGCATCTTCATCGTGCTGGTCAACGTGCAGGGCATCAACTGGGTCGTCGCGCTCGCGATCGCGTTCCTGGCCGGCATCGCGATCGGCACGTTCATCGGGTTCTTCGTCGCGAGGGTGGGCATCCCGTCGTTCGTCGTGACGCTGGGCCTCTTCCTCGGCCTCCAGGGCTTCGAGCTCATCATCATCGGCTCGGGCGGCCTCTACCGCGTGCAGGTGCCCGAGATCCTCGCCATCCAGAACAGCAACCTGCCGACCTGGGCCGGCT
>NZ_JBFUCL010000236.1:0-6053 GCF_056405255.1 Agromyces sp. P1_H4
CCCCAGAGCCGCCCGTCGATCGCGAGGCAGGCCGCTGCGCCGAACAGGATGTCGTTCGCGAGCTGCGGCTCGTCCTCGGCGAGCGAGCCGGCGAGGTCCCGCGCGGCGAGCTGCTCGTGCACCGCATCCGCTTCGACGTGCTCGTCGAAGTAGTCGGTGACCTCGGCACCGAAGCCGAGTCGCCGGAGGCCCTTCGCATAGGCGCGGCAGGGAAGCGACGACGTCATCTCGTAGGCGGCGAGGTGCCCGACGATCGCGCCGCGGAGGCGTCGATGCAGTCCGAACAGCGACATGAGGTTCATCGATGTGTACACCTCGACCGGCACGTGGTCGGCGTAGGCGCCGTAGCGATCGTCGAGCCCTGCTCCGAGCAGCGCGTTCGCGAAGATCGTCGCGTGGAGTCGCTCGGGCCGGCCGCCGCCGTACTCGTCGGCCTGGATCTCGACGAGGGCGGCCTTCGCGCGGGCGTGCAGCCGCGGGATGGCCCAGCTGTGCGGGTCCGCCTCCTTCAGCGTGTAGATCGTGCGACAGGCGAGGATCTCGAGCACCTGCTCCGACGTGGCGTCGCGCTCCACGAACGCCGACAGGCTCGGGCCGTCGTCGGCCTCGACGAGGGCGAAGAGCGCCTCGGGGACGTCGCGCGTGGCGACCGGCTGTGGCACCGCGGCCCGCAGGGCGGACTCGAACGCGTGCTCGATCGTCTCGCGCACGGCCAGGAGGCGCGGGTCCCACTCCCAGGCGTCCGAGACGCCCTCGAGGCCGCCGTAGTGCAGCTCGTACATGAGGAACAGGGTCAGCTGCAGGTCGTCGTCGGCGAGCACGTCGTCGGATGCCGCGAGCGACTCGGTCGCGGCATCCGCGAGCCCCTGGAGGGGTGCCTGCCGGGGGCCTGTGAGCAGGCCGATGAGTTCCTCGCTGACCCGGCCCCGCGGGCTCGGCAGCGACATCGGCCGCATCGGGGACGCAGGACCCGGTGCGCCGCTGGTCGTGGTGTCGCGCCCAGGCTCCGCGGTGATCGTCATTCCAGCTCCCTCGCTCGGTCTGCCTCCACCGTAGGAAGCGGCGAGGGGAGTGTCACCGGGCTTGACCCGCGCGCGGGGGAGCGATAGCCGGCGAAGGTACCGGTCGTCGCCACGCCGCTCGGCGGCACCGCAGTGCTCACTAGAATCGTCGGGTGCCCACACGCCTTTCGAACTACTTCCTCCGCACGCTCCGCGAAGACCCCGCCGACGCCGAGGTGGCCAGCCACCGGCTGCTCGTCCGCGCGGGCTACATCCGCCGACAGGCCCCGGGCGTGTTCGCGTGGCTGCCGATCGGCCTTCGCGTCAAGGCGCGCATCGAGCAGATCATCCGCGAGGAGATGACGGCCGCCGGCGCGCACGAGGTGCACTTCCCGGCGCTGCTGCCGCGAGAGCCCTACGAGGCCTCGAACCGCTGGACCGAGTACGGCGACGGGCTCTTCCGCCTGCAGGACAGAAAGGGCGCCGACTACCTGCTCGCCCCGACCCACGAAGAGGTCTTCACGCTGCTCGTGAAGGACCTCTACGGGTCGTACAAGGACCTGCCCCTGACGATCTACCAGATCCAGGACAAGTACCGAGACGAGGCCCGCCCCCGAGCCGGGCTCCTCCGCGGCCGCGAGTTCACGATGAAGGACGCCTACTCGTTCGACGCGAGCGACGAGGGCCTCGACACCAGCTACCAGGCGCAGCGCGACGCCTACGAGCGCATCTTCGCCCGGCTCGGCCTCGACTACGTGATCGTCGAGGCGGATGCCGGGGCGATGGGCGGCTCGAAGAGCGAGGAGTTCCTGCACCCGAGCCCCATCGGGGAGGACACGTTCGTGCGATCGTCGGGCGGGTACGCCGCCAACGTGGAGGCGTACACGACGACGGCACCCGACCCGGTCCCCTTCGATGGGCTGCCCGAGCCCGCGATCCTCGACTCGCCGAACACCCCCACGATCGCGACCCTCGTCGACCTCGCCAATGCCGAGTACCCCCGGCCCGACGGTCGTGCGTGGACCGCGGCCGACACACTCAAGAACGTGGTGCTCGCGCTCGTGCACCTCGACGGCACCCGCGAGCTCGTCGTCGTCGGCCTGCCCGGCGACCGCGACGTCGAGATGAAGCGCGTCGAGGTCGCGTTCGCTCCTGCGGAGGTCGAGGCGGCGACGGAGGCCGACTTCGCGAAGCACCCCGGTCTGGTCAAGGGCTACATCGGCCCCTGGTCGCCCGACGGCGCAGTGCTCGGGGAGGATTCGGCCACCGGCATCCGCTTCGTCGTCGACCCGCGGGTCGTCGACGGCACCGAGTGGATCACGGGCGCGAACCTCGACCAGAAGCACGTGTTCGGGCTCGTCGCGGGCCGTGACTTCGTCGCGGACGGCGTCGTGGAGGCCGCCGAGGTTCGCGAGGGCGACCCCGCACCCGACGGCTCCGGCCCGGTGGAGCTCGCACGGGGCGTCGAGATCGGCCACGTGTTCCAGCTCGGCCGCAAGTACGCCGAGGTGCTCGGCCTGAAGGTGCTCGACGAGAACGGCAAGCTCGTGACCGTGACGATGGGCTCGTACGGCATCGGCGTGACGCGCATCCTCGCGATCATCGCCGAGGGCCACCACGACGAGAAGGGGCTGATCTGGCCCGCGTCGATCGCGCCCTTCGACGTGCACGTGCTCGCCACCGGCAAGGACGACAGCGTGTTCGAGGCGGCCGAGTCCATCACGGCCGCGCTCGAGACCGCAGGCTACGACGTGCTGTACGACGACCGTCCGAAAGTGTCGCCGGGGGTGAAGTTCGGCGACGCCGAGCTGATCGGCGTGCCGAAGATCGTGGTCGCCGGCCGCGGCGTCGCCGACGGCGTCGTCGAGGTGTGGGACCGAGCCACGGGTGACCGGGTCACTGTGCCGATCGACGGGGTCGTGGCGACGCTCGCCGGCTGACGCTCAGAGCCTCGCGTAGCGCGCCCGCGCGAAGCAGTAGACGCCGTAGATCACGAGTCCCGCTCCGACCAGCCAGAGGATGATCTGGCCGAACGGCAGTGCCGCGAGGCTCTTCAGGGCGGAATCGAGGCCGCCGGCCTTCTCGGGATCGTGGGTGAACGCCGCGACGACGAACAGCACGCCCACGACCGCGACGGCGATGCCCTTGGCGACATAGCCGACCGTTCCGAACATGCGGATGCCGTCTCCCGCCTTGCCCGCCGGCAGCGACAGCTGCTTCGCGAAGTCCTTCCGGATGCCGCGGACGATGAAGGCGACGCCGATGCCGAGCACGACCAGTCCGATGAGCACGAGCACGAGGATCCCGCCGGGGGCGGCGAGGAGCTGCGCGCTCATCGTCGTGCTCGACTCCGACGAGTCGGACCGGCCGCCGAGCGCGTAGACGAGCGCGGTCGCGCCGATGGCGAAGTAGGCCACGGCCGTGCCGAGTTCCTTGATGCGGCGTCCCCACTTCTTCTTCGAGTCGGAGTCGCGCTCGAGCAGCGCCTCCGCGACCTGCCAGATGCCCAGCGCGGCGAGGCCGATCACGATGACCCACAGCACCACGACGCCGAAGGGCAGGCGTGCGATCTGCTCCATGGCACCGCTCTGGTCCGCCTCGCCACCGCCCGGGCCGACGGCGACCGAGATCGCGATCACGCCGATGATGAGGTGCACGATGCCCAGCACGACGTAGCCGATGCGGGCGAGGGCTCTGAAGGGACGCGAGCTCTGGGCGGCGCTCGCGGTCTCCTTGATGGTTTCGGGTTCCATCGGCACAGCGTATCGAGCCGGCTCGTCTCTGCTCGCCCCCTTGCGCGAAGGCCCCGAGTGCGCAGTGCGCCCTCGGAGCCGCGACGGACGCGGGGGCTCCTCACGACCGACGCAGGCCGACGAGCGCCCACCGGCGGATGACGGCGCCTCGCGACATCCGCTACGGTAGAGAGTCGTCCGCTCCGAGGGGAAGCGGCACTGAGAGCTGAATAGAGGAGGCCGGCGTGGACATCGACCTCAGCGTGCTCCGCATGATGGAGCGCGAAAAGGAGATCCCGTTCGACGAACTGGTGGAGATCATCGAGCAGGCGATCCTCATGGCCTACTTGAAGCACACCAACCCCGGCCAGCACGGCCACGCGAACCCGAGCGGCGCCCGCGCCCACCTCGACCGCAAGACCGGCCACGTGTCGGTCTACATCCCCGAGCTCGACGAGGACGACAACGTCATCGGCGAGGTGGAGGACAGCCCCAGCGACTTCGGCCGCATCGCCGCCTTCGCCGCGAAGCAGGTCATCAACCAGCGCCTGCGCGACCTGGCCGACGACGCCGTGCTCGGCGAGTTCCGGGGGCGCGAGGGCGACATCGTCGCCGGCATCATCCAGCAGGGTCCCAACCCGCGGATGGTGCACATCGACCTCGGCACCGTCGAGGCGATCCTTCCGCCCGAGGAGCAGGTCCCCGGCGAGGAGTATCCCCACGGGCAGCGCATCCGCGTCTACGTGACGAGCGTCTCGAAGGGCCAGAAGGGCCCCTCCATCACCGTGTCGCGCACCCACCCCGCCCTGGTGCGCAAGCTGTTCGCGCTCGAGGTGCCCGAGATCGCCTCAGGTGTCGTCGAGATCGTGTCGCTCGCCCGCGAGGCCGGGCACCGCACCAAGATCGCCGTGCGCGCGAACCAGCCCGGCGTCAACGCCAAGGGCGCGGCGATCGGCGAGCTCGGCCAGCGCGTGCGCGCGGTGACCGCCGAGCTCGGCTCGGAGAAGATCGACATCGTCGACTGGTCCGATGACCTCGCCACCTTCGTCGCGAGCGCGCTGTCGCCGGCCAAGGTGACGAGCGCGTACGTCATCGACGAGTCGACGCGAGCCGTTCGCGCGCTCGTGCCCGACTACCAGCTTTCGCTCGCGATCGGCAAGGAGGGCCAGAACGCCCGCCTCGCCGCCAAGCTCACGGGCGCGAAGATCGACATCCAGCCCGACTCGATCCTCGAGTCGAACTGAGCCCCGGGCCCGCGTCGGCGGGCTCCCAGCCCAGAGGTGTAGGATGGAACCCGTCAGAACGTGCATCGGATGCCGTTCGCGCGCCCCGCGGTCCTCACTTCTGAGGGTCGTCTCCCAGAATTCCCACGTCGTGGCCGATGCCTCGGCCGTGCTTTCGGGCAGGGGTGCGTGGTTGCATCCGACGCTCGAGTGCTACCGGCTCGCCGTGCGGCGACGCGCCTTCGGACGCGCACTCCGCATCCGCGGCGAGGTGGACACCAGCAACGTAGAGAACAGGCTGAACGGCTAATGGACAACTCATGAGCGGCTCGAAATGAGACCCGTCCGCCATTGATGGTCCGCCCTGTTTCGGGGTGGGCCCGGAACAGGAGAGAAGTGGCTGCCAAACCACGCGTACACGAGATCGCATCCGAACTCGGTGTCGACAGCAAGATCGCCCTTGAGAAGCTCAAGGAGATGGGCGAGTACGTCAAGGGACCCTCGTCGTCCATCGAACCCCCCGTCGCGCGCCGCCTGAAGGCCGCGCTCGAGGCGGCAGGCGCCGCCTCCAATGGGGCACCCGCCGCGCCGGCGAAGCCCGCTGCTGCTGCGGTGAAGCCGGGCCCCAAGCCCGCGCCGAAGCCCGCTGCGGCTCCCGCAGAGCCCGCCGCTCCCGCGGCCGACGTGCCCGTCGCCGAGGTGCCGATGACGGTCGCCGAGCGCCAGGCGCAGGCCGAGGAGAAGGCGGCCCAGGCCGCCGCCAAGCCGGCCGAGGCACCCGCCGCGCCCGCCGCATCGGATGTCGCGACGCCCGGTGCCGCCGGTCCCAAGCCCGGTGCCGCCATCCCGCGTCCGGCCCCGCGGCCCAACGCGCCGCGCCCCGGCAACAACCCGTTCTCGAGCTCGCAGGGCATGGGCTCGCGCCCGGCCCAGCCGCGCCCGGGCAACAACCCCTTCTCGAGCTCGCAGGGCATGGGCCAGCGCCCGTCCCCGGGCAACATCCCGCGCCCGCAGGCTCCCCGACCCGGCTCGCCGCGTCCCGGCGCCCCGCGTCCCGCGGGTGCCGGCGGTCGTCCCGGCGGCGGCTTCCAGCGTCC
>NZ_JBFUCL010000237.1:0-6003 GCF_056405255.1 Agromyces sp. P1_H4
CTGCAGCCCGTACGAGGCGCGGCCGCGGCCGATCCGGTCGGCGCGCGCCAGGGCGGCGCGGCCGCGCTCGATCTGCGCCCGGTCCCAGCGGCTGCGGTCCTGCCGGTCGAGGGGGATCGGCGTACCGTCCCGTCCGACCCTGGCGCCGAAGCGGGACGCCTGGAACTCCATCAGCGCCACGAGTGCGTGCGCCTCGGGCTCCCGCGGCATGAGCTCGGCCACCATGCGCGCGAGCCGCAGCGCCTCGGCGGAGACATCCGGTCGCACCCAGTGCTCGCCCGCCGCCGGGAGGTACCCCTCGTTGAAGACGAGGTAGAGCACGCTCAGCACCGACCCGAGCCGCGCAGCGTACTCCTGCGGCTCGGGCACCTCGAACGGCACGTTGGCCGCGGCGAGGGTCTTCTTCGCCCGCACGATGCGCTGCTGGATCGTGGCGACCGGCACGAGGAACGCCCGCGCGATCTCCTCCGAGCTGAGGCCGCCGACGATGCGCAGCGTGAGCGCGATCTGCGCCTCGCGGGACAGCACTGGGTGGCACGCCACGAACACGAGGCGCAGCACGTCGTCGTCGATGGTGTCGGGGTCCCAGAAGGTTCCGGATGCCTCGCCGTCCTGCTGCTCGAGGTCGCGGGCCATCGCGGCGTACCGTTCGTCGAGTCGCTCGCGCCGACGCCACCCGTCGATCGCGCGGCGCTTCGCGACCGCCGTGAGCCACGCGCCGCCGTTGCGGGGCACGCCCTCGGACGGCCACTGCCGCAGCGCCTCGAGCATCGCCTCCTGGGCGAGGTCCTCGGCCTGGCCGACGTCGCCGACGAAGCGGGTGAGCGTGGCGACGATGCGCGCGGACTCGATGCGCCAGACGGCGGCCAGGGCGCGGCGGGCGTGGTCGGCGTCGGCCTCGGCGCCCGCCGCAGCGTCCGCCCCCACGCCATCCGCGGGACGCGCCGCGCCCGGGGCATCCGTCGCGCTCATGTCAGCTCGCCGTGCCCGCCGCCTTGGCCTCGGCCTCGGCGCGCCAGCCGGCCTCCTTCTGGATCCACTCGTTGTCCTGCGGGAAGTCCTCGAGCTCGTTCACCCGGCGCACTTCGAGTCGGGCGCCGGGGCCGAGCGGGCAGCGCTTCGCCCACTCGACGGCCTCCTCCTTGCTCGAGACGCCGATGATCCAGAAGCCGTTGAAGAGCTCCTTGGCCTCGGCGTACGGGCCGTCGGTGACGACCGGCGGGGTCGCGTCGAAGTCGACGACGAAGCCCTCCTTCGCGTCGGCGAGGCCCTCACCGGCGAGCAGCACGCCGGCCTTGATGAGCGACTCGTTGTACGCGCCCATCGCCGCGATGACCTCGGCGAAATCCATCTGCTCGTAGTTGGCGATGCCCTCGTCGTCGGCCCGCATGATCAGCATGTACTTCATGGTCGTCTCTCCTTCATCGTGTGGATCGTGGCTGGGCCGTGGTGCCCGCCTCACCCTTGCGTCGAACGGCCGTGGTGCCGGATCGACATCGGCGCGAAGTTTTTCTCCGACATGGTCGCACGCGCCCGCCATCGCGACGAGGACCGCGTCGAGCTCAGGATGCCGCGTGCGGCACGAGGCGCACGATGACGGCTTTCGACACGGGCGTGTTGCTCTCCTCCGCCGCGCTCTCGAGGGGCACGAGCACGTTCGCCTCGGGGTAGTACGCGGCCGCGCAGCCGCGGGCGGTCGGATACGCGACGATCCGCTGGTTGGGCAGCACCCGGTCGGCGTGCCCTCGCCACTCGCTGTGCACGTCGACCCGCTGGCCGTCGGCCAGCCCGAGCTCGGCGAGGTCGTCGGGGTTCACGAAGACGACGTCGCGTCCCTTCCGGATGCCGCGGTACCGGTCGTTGAGGCTGTAGATCGTCGTGTTGAACTGGTCGTGCGCCCGCAGCGTCTGCAGGATGAGCCGGCCCGGCGGCCGGTCGAGGTGCTCGAGCTCGTTGACGGTGAGCACCGCCCTGCCCGATGCGGTGTCGAAGCGGCGCTCGTCGCGCGGTCCGTTCGGCAGCACGAAGCCGTCCTTCCGCCGCACGTCCTCGTTGAACGACTCGAATCCCGGCACGACCCGCGAGATGCGGTCGCGGATGACGTCGTAGTCGTCCTCGAAGTCCTGCCAGGGCAGGTCAGGGCCGCCCGCGGGCTTGCGCTCGCCGCGGTCGCGCTCGCCGAGGGTCGCCCGCGCGAGCCGGCAGACGATCGCCACCTCCGAGAGCAGTCCCGGGGCCACGGGCGGGATCGCGCCGTGGCTCGCGTGCACCGCGCAGACGCTGTCCTCGACCGAGACGAACTGCGGATGCCCCTGCTGCAGGTCGACCTCGGTGCGGCCGAGCGTCGGCAGGATGAGCGCCTCCTCGCCGGTCACGACATGGGAGCGGTTGAGCTTCGTCGACACCTGCACGGTGAGCTTCGCGCCGCGCATGGCGGCCTCGGCGACGGCGGTGTCGGAGATGGCGCCGACGAAGTTCCCGCCGAGCGCGAAGAACACGTCGATCTCGCCGTCGCGCAGTCCCTGCACCGTGCGCAGGGCGTCGGCCCCGTGGGCGCGCGGCACCGGGAAGCCGAACTCGGCTTCGAGCGCCGAGAGGAACCGTTCGGGCATCCGCTCCCAGATGCCCATCGTGCGGTCGCCCTGCACGTTGCTGTGGCCGCGGATCGGCGAGGCGCCGGCACCGGGCTTGCCGATGTTGCCGCGCAGGAGCAGCAGGTTGACGATCTCCTTGATCGTCGGTACGGCCTTCTTGTGCTGGGTGAGCCCCATCGCCCAGGTGATGATGACGCGATCGGCGGCGAGGTACTCGGCGGCGAGGTCGTCGATCTCGTGCGAGGCGAGCCCGGTGGCCGCGAGCACGGCGGCCTCGTCGAGGTCGGCGAGGTGCGTGCGAAGCGCCTCGAGTCCGACGGTGTGCTCGGCCAGGAACGCGTGGTCGAGCACGGTGCCGGCCGCGGCGTCCTCGGCGTCGAGCACCCGCTTCGACACCGCCTGCAGCAGCGCCATGTCGCCGCCCGAGCGGATCTGCAGGAACCGGTCGGCGATGGCCGTGCCCTTCCCGACGATGCCGCGCACCCGCTGCGGGTTCTTGTAGCGGATGAGTCCCGCCTCGGGCAGCACGTTCACCGAGACGACCCGGCCGCCGTTGCGCTTCGTCTCCTCGAGCGCGGTGAGCATGCGAGGGTGGTTGGTGCCGGGATTCTGCCCCATCACGATGACGAGGTCGGCCTTGGCGAAGTCGTCGTACGCCACGGTGGACTTGCCGATCCCGATCGTCGCGGTGAGCGCCGTGCCCGTCGACTCGTGGCACATGTTCGAGCAGTCGGGCAGGTTGTTCGTGCCGAACGCCCGCACGAACAGCTGGTAGACGAAGGCCGCTTCGTTCGAGGTGCGGCCGCTCGTGTAGAACGCCGCTCGGTCGGGGGAGTCGAGCGCGTTGAGGCGGTCGGCGATGAGGCGGAACGCGGCATCCCACGAGATCGGCTCGTAGTGATCGGATGCCGCGGGCTTGTGGACCGGCTCGGTGAGCCGGCCCTGCTGGCCCAGCCAGTACTCGTCCTTCTCGAGGAGCGAGGTGAGCGAGTGCTCGGCCCAGAACGAGGTGGGAACGGTGATCGGCGTCGCCTCCCAGGTCGTGGCCTTCATGCCGTTCTCGCAGAACTCGAGCACGTTGCGGTGGCCGGGATCGGGCCACGCGCAGCTCATGCAGTCGAATCCGTTCTTCTGGTTGATGGCGAGCGCGAGCCGGGCCGTGCGCGCCGGCCCCATGGCGGCGAGCGCCGGTTCCATCGAGTGCAGGATGCCGGGCACGCCGACCGCCCACTGCTTGGCCGGGTGCACCTCGAGGTCGGGGTACGGCTCGCGCTCGCTCACGCGGCGCCTCCCTTGACCCCGACGACGGCCGCGCTGACCGGCTCCGCGATGCGCTCGTCGCCCGCGTAGACCACCATCGAGTCGCCGCGGAGGAACCCGACGAGCGTCAGCCCGGCGTCCTTCGCCTGCTCGACCGCGAGCGACGACGGCGCCGAGACCGCCGCCAGCACCGGGATGCCGGCCATCGACGCCTTCTGCGCGAGCTCGAAGCTCGTGCGGCCCGACACCTGCAGCACCATGCCGCGCAGGGGCAGCAGGCCCTCGCGGGCGGCCCAGCCGATGACCTTGTCGACCGCGTTGTGCCGTCCGACGTCTTCACGGAGCACCAGCAGCTCGCCGGTGCGGCCGTCGAACAGCGCAGCGGCGTGCAGCCCGCCGGTCTTCTCGAAGGCGTCCTGCCCGGCGCGGAGCCGCTCCGGGAAGGTGACGAGGAGTGCCGGGTCCACGCGCAGGTCGTCGTCGATGGGATGGGCCGATCGGGTGCGCACCGCCTCGATGCTCGCCTTGCCGCACACCCCGCACGAGCTCGTCATGTACGTGCTGCGCCGGGTCGAGGCGTCCGGAGCCGCGACGCCCGGCGCGAGCGTCAGGTCGAGCACGTTGTAGGTGTTCTCGCCGTCGGGCCCCGCGCAGTGGATGGCGGCCGCGACCTGGTCGCCGCGCGCGATGACGCCCTCGGAGWCGAGGAAGCCGACGGCGAGGTCGACGTCGTGCCCGGGCGTGCGCATCGTGACGGCGAGGGGTTCGCGGCCGATCCGGATCTCGAGGGGCTCCTCGACGGCCAGGAGGTCCTCCCGGCGCGAGGTCGGCCCGCCCACCGTGATGCGTGTGACCCGCGTCCTCGTCGTGATCCTGCCCATGCGTCCTGCCTATCACGGACGGCCGTGCGCGGGATGGGTTCGTTCCGTGACGCGCGCCCGTTCGGCCGCGACGGATGCGCTCTACAGTGAAGCCGTGCTGGTCGTGGATGCGGTGATCCTCATGGGCGGTCGCGCGACCCGACTCGACGGCGTCGCGAAGGGCGACCTGCGCGTCGGCGGGCGCACCCTGCTCGAGCGGGTGGTGGACGCGGCGTCGGTTGCCAGGAACCGCGTCGTCGTCGGGGAGCCCGGGGCATCCGTGCTGCCGACCGGCGTGCGAGTCGTGCGGGRGGAGCCGCGGTTCGGCGGTCCCGCGGCGGCGGTCGCCGCGGGCGTGGCGGCGTTGCCGACGGATGCCGATGCCGTGCTGCTCCTCGCCGGGGACCAGCCGTTCGTGGCCGAAGCCGTGCCGCTCCTGCTGGCGGCGCTCGACGACGACAGCGCGCACGAGAACGTGCACGACGGCGTGCGAGCGGTGGATGCCGCGGGGCGGGCGCAGCACCTCACGAGCGTCATCCGCCGGTCGGCCCTGGTCGCCGCGGTCACGGCGGCAGGCGATGCCGGTGCCGGTGCTGCTGCCTCGCTCGACGGCGTGGCGATGCGCCGGCTGCTCGAACCGCTGCGGCTGCTCGACGTCGAGGTGCCCGAGGCTGCCACCATGGATGTCGACACGTGGGCCGACGCGAAGGCGGTCGGCGCGACGGGAGGAGAGGGATCATGAGCGTCTCCGACGAGGAGTTCGACCGGGTGCTCGAGGCGTGGGCCGAGAAGGTGCGCGCCGAGCTCGCCATTCCCGATGCGCCGCTCGACCTCCAGCAGGTGCTCGGGGTCGCCGGCGTGGCCGCGCACGCGGTGATGCGCCCGGCCGCCCCGATCACGACCTACCTGGCCGGGTACGCGGCCGGCGTGGCCGCAGCCGGCGGTGCCGACCCCGAGGCCGCGGCTCGCGACGTGCTCGACCGCGTGCGCCGTCTCGCCGCCGCCAAGTGAGCCGAGGAGTCGACTGGCGGCAGGCCAGGGCCGCCGCCGCCCGCGCGGCACCGACGGCTCGCGCCGAGCTCGTCGGACTCGCCGACGCCCTGGGACGCGTGCTCGCCGAGGATGTGCACACGCCGATCCCGCTGCCGCACTATGCCTCGTCGGCGATGGACGGCTGGGCCGTGGCCGGCACGCCGCCGTGGCGGATCGTCGACCGCCCTGAGCCTGGGCCGGGGGAGGCGGTCGCGATCGTGACCGGCGGCCTCGTGCCCGCCGGTGCCGAGGCGATC
>NZ_JBFUCL010000238.1:0-5997 GCF_056405255.1 Agromyces sp. P1_H4
ACCTTTGTCCGCGCAAAGCTCCTCCCGCCACGAGCAGGCAGCTTGACGCGACTCGTCCTCGACACCGCCGTCGCGTTGATCACCTCCCCCTGCCGTTTCGGGGGGTGCCGCAGGCGGATTGTCGAGCCCATCAGACTGGCGCGATGTCGTTCGAGTCGTGGCTCCGAGGCCATGGAGGCGTCGCGCACCAGGTCGATGCGACGCGAGCGGGCTTCTCCAGGCATGCCATCGAGACGGCGGTGCGGGCGGGTGACGCCAAGCGGCTCCGCCGATCGTGGCTCGTACATCGTGAAGCGCCGAAGCCACTTGCCGCCGCCGTGGGCGCAGGCGTCCGGCTGGCGTGCGTCTCAGCAGCACGGCATCTCGGGCTGTGGGCGTTCGATGACGAGGGGCTTCATCTGTCGGTGCCGCCGCACGCCGGCCGCGTCGTCGCACCGAATGTCGTCCGGCACTGGGGCGCAGGCCCAGTGACGACTCATCGCCACGAGGCGATCGAGCCGATGCCGAACGTCCTGGCGCAGGTCGCCCAGTGGCAGCCGCTCGAACGAGCGTTGGTCGTGTGGGAGTCCGCGATTCGGAAGGAGCGCATCAGCCTCGACGTCCTACGACGACTTCCGCTCCGCGGACCCCGACCTCGTGCACTGATCGAGGCGTGCTCGCTGCTCTCCGACAGCGGGATCGAGACGGTTCCGGTGCTGCGACTTCGACGGGTCGGGATCGACGTGCGCCAACAGGTGCGGGTCCACGGGCACCGAGTCGACGGCCTCATCGGCGACCGGCTGGTGTACCAGGTCGACGGATTCGACTTCCACCGCCAGGCACCGCAGCGACGTGAGGACATCGCCCACGACCGTCGCCTCGTGCTGGCCGGATACACGGTCCTCCGCTATGACTACGCCCAGATCCTCTTCGACTGGCCGGCTGTCGAGGCCGAGATCAGGCTCGCGGTAGCGCAAGGGCTCCATCGTGGCGCATGAGTCGGCGACCAAGCTCGCTGCAAGGAGGACGGATGCGCCGGCGGAGGACCTATACGCCAAGGGAGACCTCCGCTGGTGCGAATCTCCTGCGCTTGCGGCGCCCGCGGCATCCGCCCCCTACTTGACGCTGCCCGCCGTGAGGCCGCCGACGAGGCGCTTCTCGATGAGCATGAACAGGATGACCACGGGGATGATCGCCACGATCGAGACGCCGAACACGTAGTGCCACGAGGTCTCGTACTGCCCGACGAACTTCGTGAGGGCCACGGAGAGCGGCTGATTGCCGGCGGTGGAGAGGATCACGAGCGAGGCCGCGAACTCGTTCCAGCAGGCGACGAACGTGAACACGATCGCGGTGACGATGCCCGGCCAGACGAGCGGCAGCTGAATGCGGAACAGCACGGTGAGTCGTCCGGCGCCGTCGATCTGCGCGGCCTCGTCGATCTCCTTCGGAACCCCGGCGAAGAACGAGTGCATGATCCACACGGCGAACGACAGATTGAACGCCGCGTTGATGAGGATCATCGCCGCCCACGTGTCGATCAGGCCGAGAGTGACGAACTGGCGGAAGAGGCCCGACGTGAGCACCGCCGGCTGCAGCATCTGCGTGACGATCACCAGGAAGAGGAACACGAAGCGGCCCGGGAACCGGAACCGCGCCGTGTAGTACGCCGCGGGCATGGCCACGCCGAGCACGAGCACCGTGGCGAACACGGCGATCACGATCGTGGAGGTGAGGTTCTGCGGCAGCGGCGTCTCGGGGGTGGACCACATGTTGATGTAGTTCTCCCAGTGCCACTCCGTGGGGAGGTACGTGGGCTCCACCGAGCGGATCTGCGCCTTGGTCTTGACCGAGCCGAAGAACATCATCGTGTACGGGAGGATGAAGATCGCCAGCACGATGAGGCCGCCGAGCATGCGCAGCAGCACGCGCCCGATGGGCACCTGGTCTTCGGTGTAACGGCGACGGCGAGCGGATGCCGCGGGCGCGTCGATCGTCTCGAACGCGGGGGCGGTGACGGCCACGGGTCAGACCTCCTGCATGGGCTTGACGACCTTCACGTACACCGCGACGATCACGATCACGATGACGAAGGCGACGACCGACAGCGCGCTGGCGACGTCGACCTTGTGCTGGTTCTGGATGTACTTGAAGATCAGCGTCATGATCGTGTCGGCGTCGTAGCCGGGGATGGACCCGGTCATCACCTTCAGGATCGGCAGCGAGTTGAAGACGTTGATGATGTTGATCAGCACGGCCACGCTCAGGGCGCCGCGCAGCTGCGGCAGGATGACGCTCACGTAGGTGCGCACGGGCCCGGCGCCGTCCATCTTCGCCGCCTCGCGCACGTCGCCCGGGATGGTCGCGAGTCCGGCGAGGATCGTGTAGGTCGTGAACGGCAGCGAGACGAACACCGCGACGACGATCGACCAGGCGAACGCCGTGGCCGGGTTGCGGGTCCAGCCGTACCCCTCGGGGGTGTCGACGAGGCCGACGTCGACGAGGAACTTGTTGATGATGCCGAAGTACGGCTCGAGTCCGTAGTAGACGACGAGGGTCGTCATGACGACGGATGCCGCCCACGGGATGATCACCGCGAGGCGGACGATGCGGCGCCCGGGGAACGCCTTGTCGAGGATCTGCGCGAGCCCGAGCGAGATGAGCACGGTCGCGGCCACGACGACGACGACCCAGACGATGGTGCGCGCGAAGATCGGCCAGAAGTAGGGGAACGAGAAGACCTCGACGTAGTTGTCGATGCCGACCGAGCCGTGGTCGATGCCCGAGATCGAGATGTCGCGCGTCGAGTTGTAGAACATGACGACGGCCGGGAACAGCACGACGCCGAAGATGAGGATGAGGGCCGGCCCGATCCACGGGAGCGAGGCGAGCAGGTCGCGCCCGCTCCTCCTGCGCTTGCCGGTGCCCGGGTCGCTCCCGCCGGGGCGGGGGCGGCCGGTGGCCGCCCCCGCTCGGGACGATGACGTGTCGGTCGTGGTGCTCATGATTCGATGGTCACCGATCCCTCCGGTGGTGCGTTCGTAGCGGATGTCGCGGGGCTCAGCCCGCGTCGACCTGGGCCTGGATCTCGGTCAGGACCTCCTGGGAGGGCTTGGTCTGGATCTGGCCGAAGAGCGCCTTGAACGCGGCATCCGTCGCCGACCACTTGGGGTTCGTGCTCGGGTAGAACTGCGCGTCGGGCAGGACCTCGAGGAACGGCGCGAGCGCCTCCTCGCCGCCGAGCGCTTCGGCGCCCGACTTCGTGACCGGCAGGAAGCCCTCGGTCTGCACCCACGGCACGTAGACGTCGGCCGTGTAGTAGTAGTCGAGGAACTTCGTGATCGCGTCCTGCTTGTCGCCGTCGTTCTGGAAGGCCATGAGCTGGTCCATCACGCCGAGCGTGAAGGGGCTGCCGTCCTCCGTGGGGATCGGGACGATCGAGTAGTCGAGGTCGGGGTTGTTCTCCTCGATCTGGCCGACGGTCGGCGGGAGGCCGACCTGCATGCCGATCTTGCCCTGGATGAAGATGTCCATGAGCGGCGAGCGGTCGGTCGAGCCGGGGTCGGCCTGCGTCGCGCCCGCGTCGATCATCTTCTTGATCTGGTCGGCACCCGGCAGGTTCGCCGGGTCGTCGACCGTGATCTCGGTGGCGTCGCCGAACGTGCCGCCGCCGCCCCAGAGCCACACGGCCGCCTCGGCCTGCGCCTCCTCGGAGCCCAGGGGCATGCCGTAGCCCGCGATGCCGCCGCCGAGGGCGGAGATCTTCGTGGCCGCGTCCAGCAGCTCGTCCCACGTGGTGGGCGGCGCGGCGACGCCGGCCTGCTCGAGCAGGGCGTTGTTGACGAACAGCGCACGAGCCGACGCGATGAGCGGCAGCGCGTAGGCGGTGCCGTCGACCTCGGCGTTCGCGATGAACGAGTCCTGGAAGTCGCTGAACGTGTCAGCCGAGACGACCTCTTCGGCGGGGTAGAGCAGGCCGTCGGCCGCGAAGCCGGCGAAGGGGCCGCCGTTGTAGATGTCGGGAGCCTCGCCACCCTGGATCTTGGTGGTGATGACCGACTCGAGGTTGTCCCACGACTGCACCTCGAGGTTGACCTTGATGTCGGGGTTCTCCTTCTCGAAGCCCGTAATCACGTCCTCCCAGAGGCCCTGGGTGTTGTCGGAGTAGCTCGGGACGAGCAGGTCGAGGGTGGTCGCGCCACCGGACTCGTCGTCGGAGCCGGAACCGCCGCCGAACCCGCAGGACGCGAGCGTGAGCGAAGCGGTGGCCGCGAGGGCGATCGCGGCGCCGAAGCGGAGCGACTTCTTCATACGTGGTTCCTCACTGTTCTTGGATCACGGGCGCCGCGGTCGCCGCGCCGGTGCGGGTGGCGGTCTCACCGCCGCGTGCATGGAACTGACCAGAATGAGCAAATATCAATCAGTTTCAGTCACGGTGTGGTCACGATGATGTCGGAGGAGTCGCCGCGCCGTCAAGAGTCGGTTGCCTGATCGTTACCGAGCGGATATCCGGCCGGAATACGGAGTGCGTTCTCCGAGAAGCGTTCATGGCGATGATCGCTGGACAGGATGAACGATCATTTGCAATCATGGTGTTTGCTCTCGCCGACCTGACACGGAGGACCACCCATGACCCACGGCACCGATGCCGCGACGCCCCAGGCGGCCGCCGCCGCGCAGGCCGCCCCCGGCGCGCACATGGCAGCCGAGCTCGCGTCCCAGCCCGAGACGTGGGCACGCGCCGCGTCCCTCCGCGACGAGCAGGCGGTGCTGCCCCGGCGCGGCGCCCGCATCGCCGTCGTCGGGTGCGGCACGTCGTGGTTCATCGCGCAGTCGTACGCCTGGCTGCGCGAAGCCGGCGGGCACGGCGAGACCGACGCGTTCGCGGCATCCGAGGCCTTCGTCGATCGCGGCTACGACGCGGTCGTCGCGCTGACCCGCTCGGGCACCACGACCGAGGTGCTCGAACTCGTCGACCACCTGCGCGGCCGGGTGCCCACGATCGGCGTGATCGGCGACGCGACCTCACCCCTCGTCGGGCTCGTCGACGAGGCCGTCACCCTGCCGTTCGCCGACGAGCGCTCGGTCGTGCAGACCCGCTTCGCCACGACCGCCCTGGCACTCTTCCGCGCGGCGCTCGGCGAGGACCTCGACGCGGCTGTGGCCGATGCCGAGCGCGCCGTGACCGCCGACCTCGACGCCGCGCTCGTCGAGGCGGAGCAGTACACCTTCCTCGGCCGCGGGTGGACGGTCGGTCTCGCCCACGAGGCCGCGCTGAAGATGCGGGAGGCCTCGCAGTCGTGGACCGAGTCGTACCCCGCCATGGAGTACCGGCACGGGCCGATCTCGATCGCCGCCCCCGGCCGTGTCACGTGGCACTTCGGCGACGCTCCCGCCGGGCTCGCGGGCGAGGTCGCCGCCACCGGCGCGCATTTCGAAGCCGGCACGCTCGATCCCATGGCCGAACTGGTGCGCGCCCAGCGCGTCGCGCTCGAGCGAGCCCGCGCGCGGGGACTCGACCCCGACTCGCCGCGCAACCTCACGCGCTCCGTGATCCTCGAGGGCTGACCCGCATGACCGCGATCCCGGATGCCGCGGCGGCGGCGCCGCTCGGACCGGGCGACGTCGTGCTCGCCTTCGACGTCGGCGGCACCGACACGAAGTCGGCCCTGATCGACGCCGACGGGCGGGTGCTCGGCCTCCGCCGGACGCCCACGCCGCTCGACGGCGAGCGCACCGCCGAGGCCGTCGTCGGCCGGGTCGCCGAGCTCGCCGCCGAGCTGCAGGAGGCCCACCCCGAGGCGCGCCCGATGGCGGCGGGCCTGCTCGTGCCCGGCATCGTCGACACCGAACGCGGGGTCGGGGTGTTCGCGAGCAACCTCGGCTGGCGCGACGCCCCGATCCGCGATCTCGCGGTGGCCGCGCTCGGGCTCCCGGTGACGTTCCACCACGACGTGACGGCCGCGAGCCTCGCCGAGCACCGCCTCGGCGCCGCGCGCGCGTTCGACGACGTCGTGG
>NZ_JBFUCL010000239.1:0-5943 GCF_056405255.1 Agromyces sp. P1_H4
TAGCAGAGGTGCAGCGACGCCTGCGCGACCAGCGCAGCCACGATCGTGCGGGCGAGACGCGCTCGCGCCCCCGTGACGAGCATCGCGAGCGGCACCGAGAAGGCGAGCGCGAGCAGCAGCGCCACCGGTCCGGGCGCGGTGCCGCCGCCGAGCGTGTGCGCGAGGGACGCCACGAAGGTCGCGAATACGGCCACCGCCGTTCCGCGGATCGCGCGCGCACCCCGGGACATCACCAGTCCAGCCTAAACGTCGCGCGGCGGCCCGGATTGGGGGCTGCCCCCGAACGCGAGTGGGGCCGGCACCACCACCGGGCGGCGCGGATACGCTGGGACGACCATGGTCACCGCCGTCTTCTCGCTCCTCGGAGCCTTCGTCTTCGGCGCGGCCGACTTCCTGGGTGGGCTGGCCGCCAAGCGCGTGAGTTCCGTGCTGGCCACGGCGGTCGCCGCGCTCACCGGGTTCGTGCTGCTCGCCGCCGCCGCGCCGTTCCTCGGCGGCGACTGGACGGGCCACGACGTGTTCTGGGGCGTGGTGTCGGGCGTCACCGGCGCGGTGGCCATCTCGCTGCTCTACGCCTGCCTGGCGATCGGGCCGATGAGCATCCTGTCCCCACTCACCGCCGTCGTGTCCGCCGTGGTCCCGATGGTGTGGGGCCTCGTCATCGGTGGGGAGCGGTTCGCGGCGCTCGGCTACTGGGCGCTCGGGCTGGCCCTCGTCGCGGTCGTGCTCGTGGGATTCGTTCCCGAGCGCGGCGCCGTGCGTCCGAGCCTCCGCGGCATCCTCATGGCGATCGGCTCGGGCATCGCGATCGGCGCCTTCTTCGTGACCATCGACCAGACCTCCGAACAGAGCGGCGTCGTGCCGCTGCTCCTCAACCGGGCCGTCACGGCGACCATCATGTTCGCCGCGGTCGGCGTGCTGGCGCTCGTGGCCGCACGCCGCCGCCGGGACGGGACTCGGGGCCCTGCGGCATCCATCGACGACGCGGTCGACGAGCGGATGCCGCGCGCCGCCGTGGGCACGGTCGTCGCCCCGACCCGTTCCGCCACCGCGGCGGGCGTGCGGCTCGCGGTCCTCTGCGGGGCCGTCGACGTGACGGCGAACGGCTTGCTGCTCATCGGCATCCGCGCCGGAGACCTCTCGGTCGCGGCCGTGCTCGGCGCCATGTACCCGGCCGGAACGATCCTGCTCGCCGCGGTCGTGTTGAAGGAGCGCATCGCCCCCGTGCAATGGCTCGGCCTCGTGCTCGCGCTCGTCGCCGCCGGCATGCTCGCGCTGGCGTGACGCCCGGGCTGGACGCACTCGGCGCTGCCGGGCGGGGGAACTAGAGCCGCACGACCTCGGTGACGCTCACGACCGCGGCGCCCGCCTCCGCCGACGCCTCGAGGTCGACCTCTCCGCGGATGCGCCAGTCGTGGTCGCCGGCCGGGTCGTCGATCGTCTGCTCGACCCGCCAGATGCCGCTCGCGGCATCCGTCTCGTCGATGGTGACGAGTCGAGGCGATCGGGCGGCCGCGCCCGTGAGGATCTCGTCGTGCTCGGCGTAGTAGCGGTTCAGCGCGTCGGGCCACAGCTCGCCGGGGTCGAGCAGCTGCAGCTCGTCGTCGTGGTCGAGGGCGGCGAGCTGCACGCGCCGGAACAGCTCGTTGCGCACGAGCACCGTGAAGGCGCGGCGGTTCGTCACGACCGACGGCGGCGCGGGCGGCACGACGGGGGCGTCGTCCTCGGGCAGGTGCGAGGTGGGATCGACGAGCTCGTTCCACTCGTCGACGAGGCTCGAGTCGACCTGGCGCACGAGCTCGCCCAGCCACTCGATGATGTCGAGCAGTTCCTCGTCCTTCGCCTCGGTGGGCACCGTCTGGCGGATGGCCCGGAACGCGTCGGAGAGGTAGCGCAGCACGAGCCCCTCGCTGCGCGCGAGCTGGTAGAACGACACGTATTCTCCGAACGACATGCTGCGTTCGAACATGTCGCGCACGACCGCCTTCGGGCTGAGCTCGAAGTCGCGCACCCAGGGCTGGCTCGATGCGAACGTCTCGAACGCCTGGGCGAGCAGCTCGTCGAGCGGCTTCGGCCAGGTGACCTCCTCGAGCAGTTCCATGCGCTGCTCGTACTCGATGCCCTCCTGCTTCATGGCGCCGACGGCCTCGCCGCGGGCCTTGTACTGCTGCTGCGAGAGGATCGGCCTGGGGTCATCGAGGGTCGACTCGATCACGCTCACCACGTCGAGGGCGTAGTGCCCGGTGCCGACGCCCGTGCCGGGAGCGCCGTCTGGATCGAGCAGCTCGATCGCCGCGAGCGCGAACGGCGAGAGCGGCTGGTTGAGCGCGAAGTTCGGCTGCAGGTCGACGGTGAGGCGCAGGTCGGCGAGCCGCCCCGGCGCCGACGCCGGGAGGAGGTCCACCACGCCCGCGTCGCGCAGGGTGCGGAGGATGTCGAGGGCGCGGCGGGCGAGCTCGAACCGTCGGGCGCGCGGCTCGTGGTTGTCGAAGCAGAGCGAGCGGATGCCGCGGGCGACGTCGCCGCCCCGCCCGATGACGTTGATCATCATGGCCGCCGTGAGCTTCAGCTGCGGCGTGAGCGGCTCGGGCTCCGCCGCGACGAGGCGCTCGAACGACCCCTCGCCCCACGTGATCTGCCCGGCCGGGGCCTTCTTRCGCACGATCTTCTTGATCTTCTTCGGGTCGTCGCCGGCCTTGCGCACGGCGGCCTCGTTCTCGATCTCGTGCTCGGGGGCGAGCACCACGACGGTGCCCGCCGTGTCGTAGCCCGCCCGGCCGGCGCGGCCGGCGATCTGGTGGAACTCGCGGGCCGAGAGCTGTCGCATCTTCTGGCCGTCGAACTTCGACAGCGCGGTGATGAGCACAGTGCGGATGGGCACGTTGATGCCGACGCCGAGCGTGTCGGTGCCGCAGATGACGCGGAGCAGCCCGCGCTGCGCGAGCGTCTCGACGAGCCGCCGGTAGCGCGGCAGCATGCCGGCGTGGTGCACGCCGATGCCCGCCCGCACGAGTCGCGACAGGATCTTGCCGAAGCCCGTGTTGAACCGGAACCCGCCGATCGCCTCGGCGATCTCGTCGCGCTGCTCGCGGGAGACCACGCGGATCGACGAGAGCGCCTGCGCCCGCTCCATCGCGGCGGCCTGGGAGAAGTGCACGATGTAGACGGGCGCCTGCCTGGTCTCGAGGAGCTCCTCGACGGTCTCCTGCACCGGGGTCTTCGCGTAGGAGAAGTGCAGCGGCACCGGCCGGTCCACGCCGGTGACCCGGGCGGTCTCGCGCCCGGTGCGGGGGGTGAGGTCGTCGGCGATCGCCGTCACGTCGCCGAGCGTCGCCGACATGAGGATGAACTGCGCGCGGGCGAGCGTGATGAGCGGCACCTGCCACGCCCAGCCGCGGTCGGGATCGCCGTAGTAGTGGAACTCGTCCATGACGACCTGGTCGACCGCGGCATCCGCCCCATGCCTGAGGGCGAGGTTGGCGAGGATCTCGGCCGTGCAGCAGATGATGGGCGCGTCGGGGTTCACCGAGCTGTCGCCGGTGACCATGCCGACGTTCGCGGCCCCGAAGATCTCGGCGAGCTGGAAGAACTTCTCGCTCACGAGCGCCTTGATCGGCGCCGTGTAGTAGCTGCGACCGCCACGGGCGACGGATGCCGCGTGCGCGGCCACCGCGACGAGCGACTTGCCGGTGCCCGTGGGAGTGGAGAGCACGACGTTCGCGCCCGAGACGATCTCGATGATCGCCTCGTCCTGCGCGGGGTAGAGCGCGAAGCCCCGGTCGTCGGCCCACTCGACGAAGGCGTCGTACATGGCGTCGGCGTCGTAGGGGCGCGGGACGCGGTCGAGCAGGGGCTGGGTCACCCGTCCGAGTCTGTCACGCGCGGCGTCACGACCGGGCCGTGATAGAACTGGGAGCGCACACAGTCGAAGGAGCAGCCCCGTCGTGACCACCGCCCCGCCGCCCGCCGCCGCTCCGACGACGCCGCTCACGGTGACGCACCGGCCCCACGACCGCCCGCTCCGGCGCCCGGCGATGAGCAACACGGTCGACCACCACGACCGCATCGCCCTCACGAACCGCTACGTCGAGATCGACGGCCGTCCGGCGATCCCCGTGTCGGGTGAGCTGCACTACAGCCGCGTGCCCCGAGCGGAGTGGGAAGAGCGGCTGCGCCTCATGCGCTCGGGCGGCATCACGGTCGTCGCCACCTACGTGTTCTGGAACCACCACGAACCCGAGCGCGGGCAGCGCGACTTCACGGGCGCGCTCGACGTGGGCGCCTTCGTCGACGCCTGCGCTCACGTCGGACTCGACGTGGTGCTGCGACTCGGCCCGTGGGCGCACGGCGAGGCGCGCAACGGCGGCTTCCCCGACTGGGTGCAGGCCGCGCCCGTGCGCCACCGCACCGACGACCCCGCCTACCTCGCCCTCGTCGACGACTGGTTCGCCGTGCTCGGCGCCGAGCTCGCGTCGCGCTGCGGACCCGACAGCAACGTCGTGGGCATCCAGCTCGAGAACGAGCTCTACGACGAGCCCGGCCACCTCGTGACCCTCAAGGCGATCGCGCGTCGCCACGGTTTCGTGGCGCCGATCTGGACGGCCACCGCCTGGGGCGGCGCAGAGCTGCCCGCCGGCGAGGTGCTCCCCCTCTACGGCGGCTACGGCGACGGCTTCTGGGTCGATGCCGACCAGCCGTGGGACACGACCTTCCGCGAGCACTTCTTCTTCTCGCACACCTGGGACGACCCGGGAATCGGCGCCGACCTGCGCGAGCACGCCGGCATCGGTGGCCGCGGCGACGGGCCGACGACGCGCCTGCCCTCCCCCGACTTCCCCGCCGCGACCTGCGAGCTCGGCGGGGGCATGGCGACCGCCTACCACCGCCGCCCGCTGCTCGGCGCGCTCGATATCGCGGCGGTGGCGCACGACAAGGTCGGCAACGGCTCGGGCTGGCAGGGCTACTACATGTACGGCGGCGGCGTGAACCCGCGCCCCGCGCTGCAGGAGTCGCAGGCCACCGGCTACCCCAACGACCTGCCCGAGTTCGACTACGACTTCCACGCCCCCATCGGCGCCGCCGGTGTCCTCGCGCCGAGCCACGCCGAGCTGCGCCGCCAGCACGCGTTCCTCGCCGCATTCGGCGATCGGTTGGCCGACATGCCGTCCACGCTGCCCGACGTGCTGCCGACCGGCGTCGACGACGGCGAGACCCTGCGCTGGGCGATCCGCTCCGACGGCACGGGCGCCTGGGTGTTCCTCAACTGGCAGCAGCCGCACGTGCCGCTGGAGCCGTACCGCGGGGCGAGGTTCTCGGTCGGCCTCGACCACGAGCGCGTCGAGTTCCCCCACCTGCCGGTCGACGTGCCGCCGGGCACGATCGCGCACTGGGCCGTGAACCTCGACGTGGGCGGCGTGCGACTGCGCTGGCTCACCGCGTCACCGCTCACCGTGCTCGGGGCCGACGGCGACGGCGACCATGATGCGACGCTCGTCGCGGTGGCCGAGGCCGGCATCCCGGTCGAGCTCGCGGTCGACGAGGCGACCACGACGGTGACGGATGCCGCGGGCGCGACACGGGAGGCGGCGCCCGGGGTCTTCGTGGTCGACGCCGCCGAGCCCCGGATCGTCACGGTGTCGCGGGGCGACGCGCGGCTCCGCGTGCTCGTGCTGCCCGCGGCATCCGCGTCGGAGCTCTGGGTGCTCGACACCGCACGGGGTCGGCGCCTGCTGCGGTCGGCCGCACCCGTGCACGTCGACGCCGACGGGCGGCTGGTCGCGCGCTCGCCCGAGCGGCCGAGCGTGCTCGAGTTCGACGCCGAGACGGCCGAGTTCGTGCCGGTCGACTTCGACGCCGACGAGGCGGGAGCGGCGCCGGGCGTCGACGTCGCCCTCTCGACGGAGCCCCTGGCCATGGGAACGACACCGCCTGCGAGCTACGGGC
>NZ_JBFUCL010000240.1:0-5923 GCF_056405255.1 Agromyces sp. P1_H4
ACCCAGCCGACCGTCTTCGTCGGCGAGTCCACCTGGGATCCGGCCTGGCATCGCGACCTGCCCGCGATGGCGGATGTCGAGGCGACGACGATCGACGAGCGCACGCGGCTCTGGCGACGGTCGCTCGGCCCGATGGCCGACGGGCTCGACGTCTCGACGGCGACGGCGCAGTTCCGGTTGCGGCCCGAGCAGGTGCAGCGGGCCGCGTCGACGGCACGAGCTCAGGCGGCGCTGTCCACGTCGGGCACGATCACCGCCGCCGACCTCGCGGCCGGTGCGAGGGCCGAGAACGCCTCGGCGCTCGACCGGCTCGCCCGACGCGTCGCCCCGCGGGTGGCCTGGTCGGATCTCGTGCTGCCCGCGGCGCCGATGAACGCCCTGCGCGAGATCGAGCTGCGTGCCCGGCACCGAGAGCAGGTGCTCGGCGACTGGGGCATGCGGCCCGGCGGCGGCCGCGGCCACGGCGTCGTGGCGCTCTTCGCAGGCGACTCGGGCACCGGCAAGACCATGTCGGCCGAGGTGGTCGCGGGCGGGCTCGGCCTCGACCTCTATGTCATCGACCTCTCGACCGTCGTCGACAAGTACATCGGCGAGACCGAGAAGAACCTCGAGCGCATCTTCCGCGCGGCCGCGGGCACCAATGCGGTGCTGCTGTTCGACGAGGCCGACGCGGTGTTCGGCAAGCGCAGCGACGTGAAGGACGCGCACGACCGCTACGCCAACGTCGAGAGCGCCTACCTGCTGCAGCGCATGGAGACCTTCGACGGCCTCGCGATCCTCGCGACGAACCTGCGCGCGAACATCGACGAGGCGTTCACTCGACGCCTCGACGTGATCGTCGACTTCCCGATGCCCGACGCCGCGCACCGCAGCCGGCTCTGGGACCAGAGCCTGGGCTCCCGCGTGCGCCGCGCCGACGACCTCGACCTGGAGTTCCTCGGGCGGTCGTTCGAGCTCGCGGGCGGAGCCATCAGGGCGGCGGCCGTCACGGCGGCCTACCTCGCGGCATCCGAACGCGGCGGCGTCTCGATGCGCCACCTCGTGCTCGGCGTGCACCGGGAGTACCGCAAGCTCGGCCGCCTCGTCGTCGAACGCGAGTTCGGCCGGTACTGGGCGGAGGTGGCGGGCGGATGACCCGGCATCGCGCTGCGCGTTCGCGAACGGGCGCCTTCCCGATCGGGCACATCTCGTCCCCGTCGGGCCTGCCCGCGGTGAAATGGAAGCGGTCGATCGTGGAGGTGCACCATGCACGCACATGACTACGACGGCGTCGACCTCGAGGTCGCACGCCGGGGGACGGATGCCGCGCACGAGGCGCAGGGCACGACGCACGGACTCGCCGAGCGCCGAGCCGACGTGCTCGGCCCGGCGACGATGCTGCGCCTGCAGCGCGAGGCCGGCAACGCCGCGGTCAGCGACCTCGTCGAGGAGCAGCGCTCGCCGGTGCTCGACGTCGTGTCGTCAGGCGGCTCGCCGCTCGAGCCCGCGGTGCGCACCGACATGGAGTCGCGCCTCGGCCACGACTTCGGCGACGTGCGGGTGCACACGGATGCCGCGGCGCACGAGTCCGCGAGGTCGGTCGGCGCGCACGCCTACACGGTGGGCAGCAACGTCGTCTTCCAGCGCGACGCGTACGACCCGTCGTCGCAGGCGGGCCGGACGACCATCGCCCACGAGCTCACCCACGTGGTGCAGCAGCGGTCGGGCCCTGTCGAGGGCACCCCGACCGGCAGCGGCGTCAGCGTCAGCGATCCCGGCGACCGCTTCGAGCGCGCCGCTGCCGACAACGCCGCCAGGGTCATGAGCGAACCGGCGCCCGTGCAGCGAATCGACGACGGCTCCGGCGCCGGAGCACCGACCGTGCAGCGCGAGGGCGACGAGGAGGAGGAGCCCGTGCAGGGGCTCTGGCTGCAGCGCGAAGAGGCCGAGGAGGAGCAGGAGGAGTCGGCCGGCTAGGCCGACGCCTGTTCCCCCTGCCCCATCGAGCAGCCCTTCTCACCCCCTCGCCCGTCCGGTTGGACCCCCCGCCGCGGCATCCGCGGACCGACGCTTGGATCACGCAATCCAGCGAAGGAGTCGGGGATGCCCACCTATCTCTCACCCGGTGTGTACGTGCAGGAGATCGAGGCCGCCACGCGCCCGATCGAGGGCGTCGGCACCGCGGTCGCAGCATTCATCGGGATGGCACCGAAAGGGCCGGAGAACTCGCCGACGCTCGTGTCCAATTGGACGCAGTTCGTCGACCAGTTCGGCGGGCTCTATCCGGGCGCCTATCTCGCGTACTCGGTGTACGGCTACTTCCTGAACGGCGGCGGCAACTGCTACGTCGTCCGCGTCGGCACGGGCCAGCAGAGCTCGGGCGGCAAGGGCGCCAAGCGGGAGCAGAAGGCCATCGCGTCGGGACCGCAGACCGCGACCATCGGCAACTACGTGTTCACGGCGAAGAACGCCTCGCCGAACGCGAAGCCGATCTCGGTCGAGATCGCCGATCCGGGCGGCGAGGAGCCGGAGGACGGCGTCTTCAAGGTGGTCGTCACGGCCGAGGGCCGCGCGCCGGAGATCTGGGAGCAGGTCTCGCCGAAGCCCGACCACGCCGCCTACGTCGTGACCAAGGTCGCCACGGAGTCGAAGCTGGTCACGGTCGAGGAGGTGGATGCGGCATCCGCCGGCGTCCTCCCGAAGCCGGGCCGGTTCGACCTGGCCGTGCCGGAGCCCGAGGAGCAGCCCATCGTGCTCGAGGGCGTCTCCGCGGCCAACTACATCGGCAACGCCGCCGACCGCACCGGCTTCAGCGGCCTCGAGGAGATCGAGGAGGTCACCATGGTGGTCGTCCCCGACCTCATGGCGGCCTACGAGCAGGGCGCCATCGACCTCGAGACCGTGAAGGCCGTGCAGCTCGCGGTCATCGCGCACTGCGAGCTGATGGGCGACCGCGTCGCCATCCTCGACCCGCCGCCGGCCCTGAACGCGCAGGAGATCGTCGCGTGGCGGCGCACCGGCGCGGGCTACGACTCGAAGTTCGCGACCCTGTACTACCCGTGGGTCAAGGTGCTGGACCCGGCGACCGGCAGCAACCGGTTCGTGCCGCCGTCGGGCTACATCGCCGGCGTCTGGGCGCGGAACGACAGCGAGCGCGGCGTGCACAAGGCGCCGGCGAACGAGGTCGTCCGGGGCGCCATCGAACTGCAGACGCAGCTGACCCGCACCGAGCAGGAGCTCCTCAACCCGATCGGCGTCAACGCGATCCGCGCGTTCCCCGGTCGCGGCATCCGGGTCTGGGGTGCGCGCACGCTCTCGAGCGATCCGGCCTGGCGGTACGTCAACATCCGCCGCCTCTTCAACTACCTGGAGAAGTCGATCCTCGGCGCCACGCAGTTCGCGGTCTTCGAGCCGAACGACCCCGCCCTCTGGGGCAAGCTGCGTCGCTCGATCTCGGCGTTCCTCATCAACGAGTGGCGCAAGGGCGCCCTGTTCGGCAGCACCGCCGACGAGGCCTTCTTCGTCAAGTGCGACGAGGAGACGAACCCCGCCGAGCTCATCGACGTCGGCCAGGTCGTCTGCCAGATCGGCGTCGCCCCGGTGAAGCCCGCGGAGTTCGTGGTGTTCGAGCTCTCGCAGTTCTCGGGCGGCACGAGCCTGGTCGCCGAGTGACCGCAGAGCGCGACCGCAGAGCGCGACCGCACGAGCGTGATCGCACGACACGAGTAGGAGACTGACATGCCACTGGCCGATACCTTCGATTCCTCACCCGCCTACGCCTTCAAGGTCATCATCGACGGCATCGAGCTGCCGAAGGTGACGGAGGTCTCGGGGCTGAAGAACGAGGTCGACAAGATCGAACTCAAGCAGCAGCTGGCCGACGGGAAGTACGTCGCGAGGCAGCTGATCGGTCGCGCGAAGACGGGGGAGTTCACCGTCACCCGCGGCCTCACCGACTCCAAGACGGTCACCGACTGGCTCGGCGTCGTCATGAAGGGCGACGTGAAGGGCGCGCGCAAGACCGCGTCGGTCGAGCTCCTCGACTACGAGGGCGGCACCATCAAGAAGTACGAGTTCCGCAACTGCTGGGTGCGCAGCGTCGAGGTCAACTCGCTCAAGGCGGGCGCGACCGAGCAGGCCACCGAGAAGTTCACGATCTGCTTCGACGAGTCAGAGGTGAAGTGATGCAGCGCGTCATCGCGACGCGGCCCGGGATCGAATCGACGGATGCCGCGCCGGCGGGTCTCGTGGACGACGGCGCCATGCGCACCGAGTTCGCCTTCGAGCTCCCGCGCGGCTACGTCGGTCCCGACGGCACGGTGCATCGCCGTGGGGTGATGCGGCTGGCGACGGCGCGCGACGAGCTGCTGCCGCTCTACGACGCCCGCGTGCAGGAGAACGCCGCCTACACGACGGTCGTGCTGCTCGGTCGGGTGATCACGTCGCTCGGCTCGCTCGGCTCGATCGACTCGTCGGTCATCGAGAACATGTTCGCGTCGGATGTCGCGTTCCTGCAGGACTTCTACCGGCGGGTGAACGCCGAGGGCCACACGCGCATCGCGGTGACCTGCCCCGAGTGCTCGCACCGGTTCACGGCCGATCTCGCGGGCGGTCGCCTGGGGGAATCATGACGTACTCGGCCGACCGCATCCATGAGGAGGTCGCGTACGTCGCCTACCACTTCCACTGGTCGCTCGACGACATCCTCGACATGGAGCACGCGGAGCGCCTGCGCTACGTGCACGAGATCGCGTCGATCAACACGAGGCTCTCCGAGGAGCGCTGATGCGCTGGCCGTGGCAGCGGGACGACCCGTCGCCGGCACCGCCGACGGCGACGTCCGATCCGTCGCGCCCGCTGTCGTCGTCGCCCATCCCGCCCGCGGGCTGGGCGTTCCTCCCGCCGCTGCAGCGTCAGGTGTCGGATGCCGCGCCGGCGACGCTCTCGACCGGGTTCGTCGCGTCGCTGCCCACGCGGGTCGTGCCGAGCAGCCTCGGGGCGATGGGACACCTCGTGGACGCCACGGCACCGTCGGGCACGGTGGCCGGCAGCGCATCGGGGTTCGGCGCGCCCGTGCAGCGGTCGGTCGTGGCGGACCTCACGCTGCGGCCGCCGCTCTCGGGGCCGGGGCGCTCGACCCAGCAGGGGAGTGCGTCGTCGCCGGCCGTGCCGTCGACCGTCGCCGACGCTGCGTCCGGCGTGGACCTCCCGGTGCAGCGCGCCCCCGAGCAGGACCTCGCGCCGGCCGAGCCCGTCGAGGCACCGGATGCCGCGGCATCCGTCGACCGCGACGATGAGCCCGCGCCATCCGCAGGCGAACCCCCCGCGGCCTCGACCCAGGGGGAGGCGCCGGCTCAGGACGTCGCCGAACCGAACGCTCCGGCGCTTGGGGGTGCTGCGCCGATCGTGGCGACAGCCGCAGCGAGCGACCGGTCGGCCGATCCTGCCCCGACCGAGGCTCCCAGAGCCGGCACCCCGGCGCTCCGTCTCTCGGGCGCACCGTCGGTGCAGCGCATCGATCGGGGCGGGACGCCGATCGACCTTCCGACGCCTGACCCGTCGCCCCTCGACGCACCCTCGGTCGCCGCCGCGGTTCCTCCCCAGGCGCAGTCGAGCACGTCGGGGCCGACGCTCGCCGGCCCGCCCGCCGCGGTATCCGAGGCAGTGCCTCGGCGCTTCGGGCTCGGCGCTCCACTTCCGTCTGGGATGTCCGCAGGAGGTGGGCTCCCGTTGCAGCGGGCCGCGACCCCGAACTCGGCGGCCCCGGCGATCGGCGACGCGCTCGCCGCGACGCCCGCCGTCTCGGAGCCGGACGAGCCCTCCGCATCGGCCGTCGTCGACGGCCCGGCGCAGACGGTGCGCGGCGTGCTCGGCGCGACCACTTCGGGCGCCGACGTCAGGCCCGCGGCGGGACCCGAGCCCGGCCCCTCGCACGCGGCCACGG
>NZ_JBFUCL010000241.1:0-5922 GCF_056405255.1 Agromyces sp. P1_H4
CGGATGCCGCGGGCCCAGCGCCGCGGCATCCGTCACCCCTGCGGCATCCCGTCAGCCCTTGACCGCGCCCCCGAGCCCGGCCGAGCGCAGGAAGACACCCTGGAACAGGAGGAACATCACGACGGGGATGAGCGTCGAGATCGCAAGCGCCGCGAGGAACACGTCGAGCTCGATCGACTGCTGCACCGCGGGCAGGCGCACCGACAGCGGCTGCACCGCCGGATCGGGCAGCACGAGCATCGGCCAGAGGAAGTCCTTCCACGCGGCGATGATCGCGAACACCGACACGACCCCCAGGATCGGCTTCGACATCGGCAGCACCACCGACCAGAACAGCCGGAACGGCCCCGCGCCATCGGTCTTCGCCGCCTCGAACACCTCTCGCGGCAGCGCGTCGAAGAAGCGCTTCACGAGCAGGATGTTGAACGCGTTCGCCGCAGCCGGCAGCCACACCGCCAGGTAGTTGTTGAGCAGCGACACGTCGCCGAGGAGGGGCGGATTCACGATCGTGAGGTACAGCGGCACGAGCAGCACGACCGCCGGGATGAACATCGTCGCCAGGATCGCACCGTTCAGGATCGGCCCGTACTTCGGGCGCAGCACCGAGAGCGCGTAGCCGGCCGTCGTCGCGATGAGCAGCTGGAAGAACCAGGAGCCGGCGGCGATCACGATCGTGTTCCAGAAGTACTGGTCGATGTGCACGTCGTTCCACGCCTGGGGGATGTTGGCCCAGTCGATGCCGTTCGGCCAGAGCGCGAGCGGCTGGCGCAGCGTGTCCTGCGTGGGCGTCACCGCCGACTTCGCGAGCCAGAGCAGCGGGCCGAGGCCGGCCACGACGAGCCCGACGAAGAGGAAGAGGTGCACGCCGCCCATTCCGAGCCGGACGCCGCGCTTCTTGCGGTCGAAGCCCGAGACGATGCCGCGGTCGCCCTGCTCGTCGCTGCGGCGGTCGGCCCGGCGGCGGCCGATGACCCCGCGCAGGCCGGTCGCCGCGTGGGGGGCGTCGACTTCCTCGAAGACCGGGGGCGGGGTCGTCGTCATGAGGTGCTCCAACGTTCGGTGAGCTTGAAGTACAGCCAGCTGAGCAGGGCCAGCACGATCGCGAGCATCACGCTGAGCGCGGTCGCCTCGCCGTAGTCGCCGCCGAGGCTGTTCTGGAAGGCGTAGCGATAGATGAGGAGCAGGATCGTCACCGTCGCGTTGTTCGGCCCGCCGCCCGTGAAGAGGTAGGGCTCGAGGAACACCTGCGCCGTCGCGATCACCTGCAGGATGAGCATGATGAAGAGGATGCCGCGCAGCTGCGGCAGCGTGACGTTCCACACCTTCTGCCAGATCGTGGCGCCGTCCACCTCGGCGGCGTCGTAGAGCTCGGGCGGCACGCTGAGCAGCGCCGCGAGGTAGATGATGATCGCCCCGCCGGCCGCAGCCCAGGTGGCCTCGAGCACGAGCGACGGCATCGCCGTGGCCGACGACTGCAGCCAGGGCTGGGGCGGGATGCCGACCCAGCCGAGGATCGTATTGAACAGGCCGGTCGGGCTCGCGTCGTAGAAGACCTTCCAGAGCAGCACGGCGACGACCGGCGGCACCACCACGGGCAGGTACGCGAGCGCCGAGTAGAAGCCCTTCGCGCGCCGCACCTCGCTCATCAGCACCGCCACGAAGATGGGCAGCGGGAACCCGAACAGCAGCGCGAGCAGCGCGAAGTAGACCGTGTTGACGACGGCGGTGCCGAGCAGCGGATCGTTCAGCACGTGCGCGAAGTTGTCGAGCCCCACCCAGGTCGGCGGGTCGAGCAGGTTCGTCTTCTGCAGGCTCATGATCATCGACTGCACGATCGGCGACCAGCTGAACACCGTGAAGACGATGAGCATCGGCGCGAGGAGGACGAGCGTCGACAGCCCGCCGCCGCGCACCCAGGTGCGGATGCCGCGGCGTCGTCGCGGTGGGGCGGATGCCGCGGGCGGCACGTCGTCACYGCCCGAGGGTGGCGCGGCGGGCGGCTTGGCGGTGAGGGTCATCGGTGATCCTTCGTGGGCGCCGGTAGGGCAGTCGGGTCGGGGGTGCTGGTGGCGGATGCCGCGAGCCGCCCCAGGGAGGACGTTCGGCTCGCGGCATCCGCTCGGCTCCTACTCGTCGAGCAGGGCCTGGGCGTCGGCGTCGGCCTGCTCGAGGAGCGCGTCGATGTCGGCGTTCTCCTCGGTGAGCACGGCCTGCACCACGGTGTCGAGCAGCGCGTAGATCTCCTGCGTCTTGCCCTTCGGCTCCCCCACTGGGGTCTGGTCCCAGACGCCCTCGATGAACGGCGTCATCTGGTCGCGCGGCACGTTGATGTACGGCTCGATCCAGGTGAGGGACTCCTCGTAGGTCTCGCGGTCGAGCACCGGCAGCACCGGCGTGCCGACGGCCTGGTCGCTCTCGGCGAGGGTCTTCGCGTCGAGCACGGCGGCGTCCTCGTCGAGGAGCTTCTGCATGTAGTACCAGTCGATCCACGTGACCGCCGCGGCCTTGGTCTCGTCGTCGACCGTCGGGCTGACGACCGCGATGTCGCCACCGCCGAGCGTGCCGCCGCCGTCCTCGACGGGCACGACGGTGAGGCCGTAGTCATCGGGGTTCAGCGAGAAGTCGCGCACGAGCGCCGTGTAGACGTCGGAGCCAGAGGAGTACATGCCGATGTTGCCGGCGGCGAACTCCTGGTTGATGGTGCCCCAGTCGAGCAGGAAGTTCGACCCGAGCGAGTTGTCCTCCCAGCGCAGGTCGTGCAGGTACTGCAGGTGCGCCTTCGTCGCGTCGTTGGCGATCGTCGACGTGTACGTGCCGTCGCCGTTGTCCTCCTGGATGCTGCCGCCGCGCGCCGCGGTGGCCGCGGTGAGCTGCCAGCCGCCCGTGTTGTTCTGCGTCATCTCCATGAACCCGGCCTTGCCGGTCTTCTCCGAGATGGTCTTCGCGGCCTCGCGGATCTCGTCCCACGTCGTCGGCGGGTTGTCGGGGTCGAGCCCGGCCTGCTCGAACAGGGTGCGGTTGTAGTGCAGGCCCATCGCGTACGCCTGGCGCGGGAACCCGTAGATGCGGTCGCCGTCCTTCACGGCGTCGAGGATGATCGGGTTGAACTTGTCGGAGTAGCCGAGCTCGTCGATCTCGTCGGTCACGTCCATCAGCTGGCCGTTCTCGAGCAGCGTCTTCGAGTCGGTGAACGGCACGGTGAAGACGTCGGGCAGGCTTCCGCCGGCGAGCTGCACGGCGAAGGTGGGGCCCTCCCACTCGTATTCGACACCGATGATGTCGATGTCGGGGTGCTCCTTCTCGAACTGCTTCTCCTGCTCGGCGAAGGCGGTGTAGGCCGCCTCGTCGGCGCCGGGCGGGAAGGTCGCCACGCGCAGCTCGGTCTTGCCGCTGTCGCTGGCGCCTCCTGCGCTGCAGGCGGCGAGGGCGCCCACCATCGCGAACGCGGCGAGGCCGGCGATCGCGACTGTTCTCGGTGACTTCATTGTCCAGTCCTTTCGGTGCTGTGTGGTGCGGATGTGGTGCGGAAGCGCCGCGGCGTGGTGCGGGCCGCGGCCTCGACGGTCAGGCGGATCGGTGGAGCCAGGCCGTGGAGTCTGGGGGCAGCATCCCGTCGACGAGCGGGGCGCTCGCGAGGAGGATGYGGTCGTGGTCGGGCAGCGCCATCGGCGCGGCGCCGAGGTTGGTCACGTTGACGACGTCGTCGCCGCGCTGGAAGACGAGCGCGGTCGGCTCGCTCKGGAGCCACGTCATCGGGCCGTCGCCGAGCGCCCGCTCGCGCTTGCGGATGCGGAGGGCCTGGCGGTAGAGCCAGAGCATCGACCCCGGGTCGGCCTCCTGCGCCTGCACGGTCAGGGCCGCCCACTCGGCGGGCTGGGGCAGCCAGGGCGCGGCGGCGGTGCCGTCGGCGGCGTCAGCGGGGCTCGCCGGGCTGAAGCCGAAGGGCGGCTCGGCCCCGCGCCAGGGCAGCGGCACGCGGCATCCGTCACGGCCCGGGTCGACCCCGCCCGACCGGAAGTGCATCGGATCCTCGAGCACCTCGCGGGGCAGCTCGACCTCGGGCAGGCCGAGCTCGTCGCCCTGGTAGAGGTAGAGCGAGCCGGGCAGCGCGGCGGTGAGGAGGGCGGCGGCGCGGGCCCGCCGGCGGCCGAGGTCGAGGTCGGTCGGCGTGCCGAACCGCTTCGTCGCGAAGGCGAAGCTCGAGTCCTCGCGGCCGTATCGGGTCACGGGGCGCGTCACGTCGTGGTTCGAGAGCACCCAGGTGCTCGGGGCGCCGACGGGCGCGTGCGCCGCGAGCATCAGGTCGATCGACGTGCGCAGCGCCGCGGCATCCCACGGGCGCGACATGAAGTCGAAGTTGAACGCGGTGTGCATCTCGTCGGGACGGAGGTAGGCCGCGAACCGCTCGGCGTCGGGGACCCACACCTCGCCGACGAGCACGCGGGTGCCGTCGTAGGAGTCGGCGATGCGCCGCCACGAGCGGTACACGTCGTGCACCTCGTCGCGGTCCTCGGTGGGGTGCTGCCCTGGCGCCACGACCTCGGGCACCTCGGAGAGCTCGGGATCCTTGATGAGCAGGCCGGCCGAGTCGATGCGCACGCCCGCGACGCCGCGATCGAACCAGAAGCGGAGGATGCCCTCGTGCTCGGCCCGCACATCGGGGTGGTTCCAGTTGAGGTCGGGCTGCTCGGGGGTGAACAGGTGGAGGTACCACTCCCCCGGCGTGCCGTCGGCGTTCGTCGTGCGGGTCCACGTGTCGCCCTGGAAGTTCGAGACCCAGCGCGTCGGCATCTCGTCGCCGTTCGGGCCCTTGCCGGGGTGGAACCAGAAGCGCTCGCGCTCGGGACTGCCCGGGCCGGCCGCCAGGGCCTCCTGGAACCACGCGTGCTCGCTCGAGACGTGGTTCGGGACGATGTCGATGATGGTGCGGATGCCGAGCTGCGCCGCCTCGCTGATGAGCAGCTCGGCGTCCTCGAGCGTGCCGAAGGCCGGGTGGATGTCGCGGTAGTCGGCCACGTCGTAGCCGCCGTCGGCGAACGGCGACGGATACCAGGGGTTGAACCAGAGGGCGTCGACGCCGAGCTCCTTGAGGTAGCCGAGGCGGCTGCGCACCCCGCGCAGGTCGCCGGTGCCATCGCCGTCGGAGTCGGCGAAGCTGCGCACGTACACCTGGTAGATCACGGCGCTGCGCCACCACGTCGCGTCGTCGGCGAGGGCGGGGGGAACCGTGCCTGGTTCGGTGAGTGGCATGGTCACGCGGTCGGTCTCCTCCGTGCGGGCGGGCGGGCGGCGCGCCGGTCCGGTCGGAGACGGCGTCGTCGATACCCCGAAACGTAATGACAGCAACAGATTGGTGCAACTTTTCAACAAATGGGCATCCGCTTGCTCTCAGTTTCATGAAGTTGCGAGAGCGGTTTGCTCATTTCACGCGCCACGGATGCCGCGGCGGCGGCGCGGCGGCATCCGCGGGCGGCCCAGACCAGCGCCGAAATGCAGGAAGGATCCGGAKGCCGCGCCGGCGGCGCGCGCCCGACACGCCGTGGCGGCGCCAGGAGTTCCTACATTTCGGCACCGGGGGCGAAGCGAGGGCGGCGGGGCGGCGGGGCGGCGAGGCGAGGGCGGCGGGGTCCGGCGGGGAGGGGAGGGAACTGTCGGGATGCCGCGGGTCAGCGCGGGGCGGGCGCCGTCGACGCCCGCACGACGAGCTCGGGCGCGAAGAACACCTCGTCGCCGATCGCCGCCTCGCTCGACATCTGCCGCATGAGCAGCTCGATCACCATGCGGCCCATGGCCTCGATCGGCTGGCGCACGGTCGTGAGCGGCGGCTCGGTGCAGTTCATGAGCGCGGAGTCGTCGTAGCCGATGACCGACACGTCGTCGGGCACGCGGAGCCCGGCGCGACGCACCGCGCGGATCGCGCCG
>NZ_JBFUCL010000242.1:0-5912 GCF_056405255.1 Agromyces sp. P1_H4
GCGGGCGACGTGCTGGTCTGCTCCACCGGGCTCATCGGCGAGCAGCTCGACGGCGAGGTCCTCCAGGAGGGCGTGCTGTCGGCCGCCAACCGACTCTCGACCGAGGGCGGCGCCGACGCCGCGCGCGCCATCATGACGACCGACACGCGCCCGAAGACCGTGGTGGTCGAGGGCGACGGATGGCGCGTCGGCGGCATCGCGAAGGGCGCGGGCATGCTCGCGCCGGGCCTCGCCACGATGCTCGTGGTGCTGACGACCGACGCCGACGTCGCGGCCCAGGCGCTCGACACCGCGCTGCGTGACGCCACCCGGGTGACCTTCGACCGGCTGGACTCCGACGGCTGCATGTCCACCAACGACCAGGTCACGCTCCTCGCCTCGGGTGCGTCGGGCGTCGTGCCCGACCCGGCCGCGTTCACGGCAGCCGTGACCGACGCGTGCCGCTCGCTCGCGCAGCAGCTGCAGGAAGACGCAGAGGGCGCCAGCCACGACATCGCCATCGAGGTGCGCGGGGCGGTCTCCGAGGACGACGCCGTCGAGGTGGGCCGGTCGGTGGCCCGGAACAACCTCTTCAAGGCGGCGATCTTCGGCAACGATCCCAACTGGGGGCGGGTGCTCGCGGCGATCGGCACGACGAAGGCGCCGTTCGACCCCTACCTCGTCGACGTCTCCATGAACGGCGTCCGGGTGTGCCACGCGGGCCGGCCCGACGCGCCGCGCGAGCGGGTCGACTTGACGCCGCGTGCCACGCACGTGCTCATCGAGCTGCACGCCGGCGAGGCATCCGCCACCATCCTCACCAACGACCTCACGCACGACTACGTGCATGAGAACAGCGCGTACGCGAGCTGACATGGGCGACGAGAACGCGACGACCAACGAGACGGATGCCGCGGGCGACGCGGCCTGGACGGCGACGGCGGGCGACAAGGCGCAGGTGCTCATCGACTCGCTGCCGTGGCTGAAGCGCTTCCACGGCGAGACGATCGTGGTGAAGTTCGGCGGCAACGCGATGGTGAGCCCAGAGCTGCAGCGCGCGTTCGCCGAGGACATGGTCTACCTGCGCTACGCCGGCATCAAGCCCGTCGTGGTGCACGGCGGCGGACCCCAGATCTCGGCGATGCTCGGGCGGCTCGGCATCGAGAGCGAGTTCCGCGGCGGCTACCGGGTCACGACGCCCGAGACGATGGACGTCGTACGCATGGTGCTGTCGGGTCAGGTCAATCGCGAGCTGGTGTCGCTCATCAACGAGCACGGCCCGCTGGCCGCCGGACTCTCGGGCGAGGATGCCGGGTTGTTCACCGGCCGCCGCCGGGGCGCCGTGGTCGACGGGGTCGAGGTCGACCTGGGACTCGTCGGCGACGTGGTCGCCGTCGATCCGGCCGCGGTGCACGCGCAGCTCGACGCGGGCCGCATCCCGGTCGTCTCCTCGATCGCGCCCGACGGCGCTACGCCCGGACAGTCGCTCAACGTGAACGCCGACTCGGCGGCGGCATCCCTCGCGGTCGCGCTCGGTGCGGCCAAGCTCGTGATCCTGACCGATGTCGCGGGCCTCTACCGAGACTGGCCCAATCGCGACTCGCTCGTGTCGGTGATCGGCGTGCCCGAGCTCACGGCCCTGCTGCCGAAGCTCGAATCGGGGATGATCCCGAAGATGGCAGCGTGCCTCGAAGCCGTCGAGGGCGGCGTCGCCAAGGCGGCGATCATCGACGGGCGCATCCCGCACTCGATCCTGCTCGAGGTGTTCACCCAGTCGGGCATCGGCACGGAGGTGGTTCCCGCATGACGGCCCTCGACGACCTCAACGAGTGGCAGGGCCGCTTCGACCGACGCGTGATGCGCGCGATCGGGATGCCGCTCGCGAAGCTCGATCACGGCCGTGGTGCGCGGGTGTGGGACGACGCGGGGCACGAGTACCTCGACTTCCTCGCAGGTATCGCGGTGAACTCGCTCGGGCATGCGCACCCCGTGTTCGTCGAGGCCGTCTCGACGCAGGCGGCCCGCCTCGCGCACGTGTCCAACTACTTCACGACGGAGCCCGCACTCGAGCTCGCGGAGCGCATCACCCGCCTGGCAGGCACGGGCGACCAGGGGCGCGCCTGGTTCGGCAACTCCGGCGCCGAGGCGAACGAGGCCGCGTTCAAGCTGGCGCGCCTCAACAACTCGGGCGGCGCCCGCAGCCGCGTGCTGGCGCTCGTCGACGGCTTCCACGGCCGCACCATGGGCTCGCTCGCGCTCACCGGCAAGGCGCACATGCGCGAGGCCTTCGAGCCGCTGCCCGGCGGAGTCGAGCACATCCCGGCCACGATCGAGGCGCTCGAGGCGTCGCTCGACGACGGGGTCGCCGCGCTCTTCGTCGAACCCATCCAGGGTGAGGCCGGCGTCGTCGAGCTGCCCGATGGATTCCTCGTGGCCGCCCGCGAGCTGACGCACCGGCACGGCGCGCTGCTCATCGTCGACGAGATCCAGACCGGCGCCGGCCGCACCGGCGAGTGGTTCGCGTTCCAGCACGCCGGCATCACGCCGGATGCGATCACCGTCGCGAAGGGCATCGGCGGCGGGTTCCCTATCGGCGGCCTCGTGACCTTCGGCCACGCGTCGTCGCTGTACTCCAAGGGGCAGCACGGCTCGACGTTCGGCGGCAACCCGCTCGCGACCGCGGTCTCGAACGCCGTCCTCGGCGAGATCGAGCGGGCCGGCCTCGTCGAGAACGCGGCCCTGCGCGGGCGGCAGCTCGACGAGCGCATCGCGTCGCTCGACTCCCCGCTCATCGCCGGGACCCGCGGCCGGGGCCTCCTCATCGGCATCGCGCTCAGCGAGCCGGTCGCCACCCGGCTCACCGCCGAGGCCATGCGAGCGGGCCTCATCGTCAACGCGGCGAACGACTCCACCATCCGCATGGCCCCACCCCTGATCATCGGCGACGCGGAGGTCGACGAGTTCGCCGACAAGTTCTCCCGCGCCCTCGACGCCGTCGCCTCGGCGCTCCACTGAACCGGGGCAGGCCGTCACCACGCAGACCACGCAGACCTCGCACGACCCGATCCACACGAACGGAACCGCATGACCCGCCACTTCCTCCGCGACGACGACATCACTCCGGCCGAGCAGGCCGAGATCCTCGACCTCGCCGAGCGCCTGAAGGCCGACCGCTGGGGCACGAAGCCGCTCGCCGGACCCCAGACCGTCGCCGTGATCTTCGACAAGTCGTCGACGCGCACCCGGGTGTCGTTCGCCGTCGGCATCGCCGATCTCGGCGGATCGCCGCTCATCATCTCGACGGCGAACAGCCAGCTCGGCGGCAAGGAGACCCCCTCCGACACGGCCCGGGTGCTCGAGCGCATGGTCGCGGCCATCGTCTGGCGCACCTACGGGCAGGCCGGACTCGAGGAGATGGCCGCCGGCACCACGGTGCCGGTGGTGAACGCACTCTCCGACGACTTCCACCCGTGCCAGCTGCTGGCCGACCTGCTCACCATCCGTGAGCACAAGGGTCGCCTCGCCGGGCTGACCGTCACCTTCCTCGGCGACGGCGCCTCGAACATGGCCCAGTCCTACGTGCTCGCCGGCGCGACGGCGGGCATGCACGTGCGGGTCGCGTCCCCCGAGGAGTTCGCGCCCGCGGCATCCGTCGTCGCCGACGCCGACCGCGTCGCCGCGACCACCGGCGGTTCCGTCAGCCTGTTCACGGATGCCGCGGAGGCGGCCTCGGGCGCCGACGTCATCGTCACCGACACCTGGGTGTCGATGGGCAAGGAGGACGAGAAGGCCCACCGCGTCGCGACGTTCGGCGCGTACCAGGTCGATCGCGAACTCATGTCGCTCGCGGCATCCGATGCGGTCTTCCTGCACTGCCTGCCGGCGGATCGCGGCTACGAGGTCACCGCCGAGGTCATCGACGGCGAGCAGTCGATCATCTGGGACGAGGCCGAGAACCGGCTGCATGCGCAGAAGGCGCTGCTGGTGTGGCTGCTCGAGCGGAAGGACGCCTGATGGCCGAGGAGCACGGCACCAACGAGGGATCCCTCTGGGGCGCCCGGTTCGCGAGCGGCCCATCGCCCGAGCTCGCCCGGCTCTCGAAGTCGACGCATTTCGACTGGCAGCTCGCGCCCTACGACCTCGCCGGGTCCCGGGCTCACGCCCGCGCCCTCGCGGCTGCGGGCTACCTCACCGACGACGAGCTCACCGCGATGCTCGCGGGCCTCGACCAGCTGGAGTCCGACGTGTCGTCGGGACGGATCGTCGCCGGCGACGCCGATGAAGACGTCCACGGCGCCCTCGAGGCCGCGCTCATCGGCATCGTCGGTCCCGAGCTCGGCGGCAAGCTGCGCGCGGGGCGCAGCCGGAACGACCAGATCGCGACGCTCGTGCGTCTCTACCTGAAGGACCACGCGGCGACCATCGGCCAGCAGCTGGTGCACCTCATCGACGCGCTCGCCGCCCAGGCCGACGCGCACCGCACCGCGGTCATGCCGGGTCGCACGCACCTCCAGCACGCGCAGCCGGTGCTGCTCGCCCACCATCTCCTGGCGTACGCGTGGGCGCTGTCGCGCGACCTCGAGCGGATCGTCGACTGGACGAAGCGGGCGGATGTCTCGCCCTACGGCGGGGGAGCGCTGGCCGGGTCGACGCTCGGCCTCGACGCGGCATCCGTCGCCCGCGACCTGGGCCTCGCGGCGCCGGCCGAGAACTCGCTCGACGCCACCGCGAGTCGCGACGTGGTCGCGGAGTTCGCGTTCGTCACCGCCATGATCGGAATCGACGTCTCACGGCTCGCGGAGGACGTGATCCTCTGGAACACGCGCGAGTTCGGGTTCGTCACCCTCGACGACGCGTATTCGACCGGATCCTCGATCATGCCGCAGAAGAAGAACCCCGACATCGCCGAGCTCGCACGCGGCAAGTCGGGCCGCCTGATCGGCAACCTCTCCGGCCTGCTCGCCACGCTCAAGGGCCTGCCGCTCGCGTACAACCGCGACCTCCAGGAGGACAAGGAGCCGGTGTTCGACTCGGTCGAGACACTCGAGGTGCTCCTCCCGGCCTTCACGGGCATGATCGCCACGCTGACGTTCCACACCGAGCGCATGGCCGAGCTCGCGCCCGCGGGGTTCTCGCTCGCCACGGATGTCGCGGAGTGGCTCGTGAAGCAGCACGTGCCGTTCCGCGACGCCCACGAGATCACCGGCGCGGTCGTGCGCTACGCCGAGGAGCACGGTCTCGAGCTCGACGAGATCTCCGACGCCGCGCTCGCGTCGATCTCGCCGCACCTGACGCCCGAGGTCCGTGGCGTGCTCACGGTCGAGGGGTCGGTCTCGAGTCGCGACGGGCTCGGCGGCACGGCGCCGGTTCGGGTCGACGAGCAGTTCGCCCGGCTCGCCGATCGCGTGCGGCACCTCGTCGGGGGCCTGCCGGTCGCGGGTCGATGAGCGACGGATGACGGAGCGGCTCGTCACGGCATCGCGTGCGTTCTTCGCGCGCGACTCCGTCGAGCTCGCGCCGCTGCTCCTCGGCGCCGTGCTGACCCACGACTCCGAGGACGGACCGGTGGCTCTGCGCATCGCCGAGGTGGAGGCGTACCGCGGCGTCGGCGAGGACCCTGGCTCGCATGCGTTCCGCGGCATGACGCGCAGGAACGGGGTCATGTTCGGCGAGGCCGCGCACCTGTACGCGTACTTCACCTACGGCATGCATACGTGCCTCAACGTCGTGGCCGGAGTCCCGGGCATGTCGTCGGCGGTGCTCCTGCGCGGCGGCACCATCGTCGAGGGGCTCGAACTCGCGCGTCGGCGTCGGCCCGGCGCCCCCGACCGCGACCTGGCGCGGGGGCCCGCCCGCCTCGCCGTCGCGCTCGGGGTGCCGCTGGCAGCGAGCGGCGCCGACCTGCTGGCGCCGCCGTTCGCGCTGGAGGTTCC
>NZ_JBFUCL010000243.1:0-5899 GCF_056405255.1 Agromyces sp. P1_H4
GCGGTAGGCTGACCGCCGTGTCGACCGAACCCCTCGCCTCGGGCGAGCCCGACCGCGCGCTGCGCCTGCTCTGGCGCGACCGACTGGGCCAGCCCGTCGGCTCGAGGGGCCCGAAGCAGCGCACGAGCGTGGACGCCGTCGTCGACGCCGCGATCGCCATCGCCGACGACGAGGGCATCGAGGCGCTGTCGATGCGCCGGGTCGCTGAGCGCCTCGGCCTCAGGCCCATGTCCGTCTACACCTACGTGCCCGGCAAGGCGGAGCTCATCGACCTCATGGTCGACCGAGTGGCCGGAGAGCAGCCGCTGCCCGAGCCGGGCGGCTCCCTGCGAGCGCGACTCGAGCAGGTGGCCCGCCTGACGTGGAACGAATTCCTGCGGCATCCGTGGCTGCTCTCGATCGACACGAGCCGTCCGCCGCTCGGTCCCAACGTGTCGGACCGGTGGGAGTGGAGCCTCCGCGCGATCGACGGACTGGGGCTCTCCGATGTCGAGCTCGACCGGGTCATCACGCTCGTGACCGCGTTCGTGGTCGGCCCCGCCCGGGCGTACGTCGACGCCGAACGGCTGCACCGCGCCTCCACCGAGAGCGACGAGGAGTGGTGGGAGCGCAACGCCCCCGTGCTCGATCGGGTCGCCGAGCCGGGCCGCTACCCCATCGCGGCACGGGTCGGACGGGCCGTGAAGGCGCACGACGCGTCGGGCGATCCCGAGCGCGCGTTCTCCTTCGGGCTGGCGCGCGTGATCGACGGGATCGAGTCCTACGTGGCCGGCCGCGCGAGGCCGGGCCTCAGCGGGCCGGCGGCTTCATGATGGCGCCCGCCGCGAGGCCCAGCACGATGCCGGCGGCGAGCCACAGCCAGAACCCCGTCCACAGGCTGACCCCCACGCCCACGATCGTGCCCACCACGAGCCCGACGATGATCTGGGTGCGGCGGGCGGAGCTGCTCGATTCGGAGGCCATGCCCCAAGCCTAGGCGCGCTGGTCAGGCGGCTCGCGCGCGGTACTCGCGCACGTGCGCCACCTCGAAGACGAGCGGATGCGCCGACGTGTCGCGCGCGGCATCCGTCGGCAGTTCGTACACGTCGAGCATGAGCTGCACCGGGTAGTCGATCGACTGCTCGACGGTCTTCACGAGCCGGCCGTCGACGAAGAACCGGAGCCGGCCCGGCAGCCACTCGACGGCGTAGTCGTGGAACTCCGTGAGGTCGCCGTCGACCCGCACCTTCTCGAAGTCGAGCACCAGCCGGGGGTCGCGCTGGGGCTTCACGCCCACGCCGACGAGGGCGTCGTGCTCGCCGATCTCGCTGCCGAAGATCTCGAAGATGCAGATCTCGCCGCAGTTCGCGCCCTGGTCTTCGAAGCCGACGGGCCAGAGGGCGACCATGGCCGAGGGGTGCCGGATGCCGCGGGCGCGCGCCTCGATGACGCCGAAGTGCGGCAGCCACAGCCGCTCCTCGTCCTGAGCCTCGCGCACGACGAGCCCGGCGCGGAACCGGTGCTGGCCCACCGGGCTGCCGACGGGACCCGAGAACTGCCCGGTCTGCACGTGCGAGACGCGCACCTCGCCGTCGTACTCGGGCGACCACGGCGCCGTGTCGGCGTCGATGCGGAGCTTCAGCGTGCCGCCCGAGACCTCGTACCGGGCGCGGGTCGCCGCGCGGGAGCTCCAGTGCGGCGTGTAGTGGGGCAGCCAGCGGGTCTCGTCGAGGTCGTCGCCCTCGAACTGCTCGTCGACGACGAGCTCGTAGCCCGAGAGGTCGAGCGCGGCATCCGTCGTCATGGTCGTCAGATGAGGCCGAGGGAGCGCACAGCGTCGCGCTCCTCCTCGAGCTCGGCGACGGATGCCGCGATGCGGTGCCGCGCGAACGCGTCGAGTTCGAGGCCCTGCACGATGCGCCAGGCGCCGTCGACGGACTCGACGGGGAACGAGGAGACGAGCCCCTCGAGCACGTCGTACGAGCCGTCGGAGACGACGGCCGCGCTCGTCCACCCGCCGGAGGTGCCGTGCACCCAGTCGCGAACGTGGTCGATCGCGGCGCTCGCCGCGGACGCCACCGACGACGAGCCGCGCACCTCGATGATCTCGGCGCCGCGCTTGGCCACGCGCGGGATGAAGTCGTCGACGAGCCACTCGCGGAGGCCCTCGGGGCCACCGAGCCGGGCCTGGAGGAGCGCGGGGATCGACTGGCCTGCCGCCGTGGCGTGGGAGATGTCGGGGAACTGGGTGGCCGAGTGGTTGCCCCAGATCGTGACGTCGCGGATCTCGCCGACCGGGGTGCCGACCGTGGGAACGAGCTGCGCGAGCGCGCGGTTGTGGTCGAGCCGCGTGAGCGCCGTGAATCGGTCGGCCGGCACGTCGGGGGCGTGCGCCGCCGCGATGAGTGCGTTCGTGTTGGCCGGGTTGCCCACCACGACGACGCGGACGTCGTCGGCGGCCCCCGCGTTGATCGCCTCGCCCTGCGGGCCGAAGATGCCGCCGTTCGCGGCGAGCAGGTCGCCGCGCTCCATGCCTGCCGTGCGTGGGCGGGCGCCGACCAGGAGCGCGAGGTTCGTGCCCCGGAACGCCGCCGCCGCGTCGTCGAACACGTCGACGTGGCTGAGCAGCGGGAACGCGGAGTCGTGCAGTTCGAGCGCGGCGCCCTCGGCCGCCCGCACGCCCTGGGGGATCTCGAGCAGGTGCAGCCGGACCGGGGTGTCGGGACCGAGCATGGCGCCCGACGCGATGCGGAACAGCAGCGCGTAGCCGATCTGCCCACCGGCGCCCGTGATGGTGATGGTGACCGGCTTGACGCTCATGGTGCGAGCCTACGCCGAGGCACCGACGCGATCACCAGCCGAGCGATCCGGCGGCGCCCTTGAACGGGCCGGCGATGGCCGACGTGATCCAGCCGCCGTAGAAGTGCCCCGGCTGCGGGGTCACCCGTTCCCCGCCCACGGTGCACTCGTCGACCTGTCCGGCGTAGACGGCGACGCGCTCGGCGAGGACCTCGTACCCCGCCTCGGGCGACGGGTAGTTCCACGCCGCGCGCTCGGCGACCCTGKCGCCGCCCCGCACGTCGAGGTAGCGGGCGGCGCCCTTGAACTCGCAGAACGAGGAACCGTGCGCGGGCGTGAGCGAGAATGGGACGAAGGCGCCGATCGGCAGGTAGTAGACCGGCGGATGACTCGTCTCGAGCACCCGCACGACGTCGCGCGTGTCGACCACGCGTTCACCGCCCAGGTCGATCGTCACCCGCACGTCGACCGCCTCGACGCGCGGCGGCCGAGGATAGTCCCAGACAGATTCCTGGCCCGGTCGGATCGGCTCCGGTACTGGCTGCATTGCCGGAGGCTAGGCCTCCATCCTGTGAGCGGGCATCGGATCGACGCCGGCCGGGCGTCTGCCGAACCGGACAACGGCGCGGCGCGGCATCCGACCGCGGCATCCGCTCGTCGCGTACCGTGAGGTCATGAGAGACCTGTATCCGGAGATCGAGCCGCTCGAGACGGGCATGCTCGACGTGGGGGACGGCCAGCACATCTACTGGGAGGTGTCGGGCAACCGCGAGGGCAAGCCGGTGGTCTTCCTGCACGGCGGACCGGGCGCGGGAACCAGCTCGGTGCACCGCCGGCTGTTCGATCCCGAGCGGTACCGGATCGTGCTCTTCGACCAGCGCGGATGCGGACTCTCGATCCCGCACGCCTCCGAGCCAACCGCCGATCTCTCGGCGAACACCACGTGGCACCTCGTGGCCGACATGGAACGGCTGCGCCACCACCTCGGCATCGACCGGTGGCAGGTCTTCGGGGGATCGTGGGGCAGCGCCCTCGCGCTCGCGTACGCGCAGACCCACCCCGAGCGCGTCACCGAGATCGTGCTGCGCGGCATCTTCACCCTGCGCCGCCAGGAGCTCGACTGGTTCTACGAGGGCGGCGCCTCCGCGGTGTTCCCCGACCTGTGGGAGGAGTTCATCGCGCCGGTGCCCGTGCTCGAGCGCGCCCACCTCATCGAGGCCTACGCGCGCCTGCTGGCCGATCCCGATCCCGAGGTGCACGAGCCCGCCGCGATCGCGTGGGCGAAATGGGAGGGATCGACGATCACGCTGCTGCCGCAGGCCGACACCATCGCGCGGTTCACCGACCCCGAGTACGCCGTCGCGTTCTCGCGCATCGAGAACCACTACKTCCGCCACGGCGGCTGGTGGGACGAGGGGCAACTCATCCGCGACGCCCCGCGGCTCGCCGGGATCCCCGCGGTGATCGTGCAGGGCAGGTACGACATGTGCACGCCGCCCATGACCGCGTGGGACCTGCACCGGGCCTGGCCCGAGGCGGAGTTCCACATGATCGGCGACGCCGGTCACGCGTTCGACGAGCCGGGGATCCTCGATGCGCTGATCCGGGCGACCGACCGGTTCGGGCGGAGCCCCGAGGACGTGGCGCGCGACGGCGGCACGGGCGACGACGATCGCTACGACGACGACGACGATGATGACGACGACGCGTCCGACGCGGATGTCAACCCTTCGAGTGGAGAACAGGGCGAATCGGGGTCGGAAGACTCCGCGGGGTAGTTTCTGAGCATGACGTTCAACCCGAACTCCGACATCGGCGGCGGCAGGGTCTCCCGACGCGGCCGCAACACGGGCATCGCCGTCGGCGGCGGCCTCGGCGTGATCGCCCTCTTCGTGCTCTCGCAGTTCCTCGGCGTCGACCTCACGGGACTGGTGGGCGGCGGTGGCGGCGACCCGGCCGCGAGCGACAGCGCCCTCACCGAGTGCCAGACGGGGCAGGATGCGAACGAGCGCATCGACTGCCGCGTGAAGGGCGCGGCGGCGTCGCTCGACGCCTACTGGCAGCAGGAGTCGCCCGCCATCGGGCTCGACTACGCCAGCCCGCAGCCCATCGTGCTCTTCACCGAGGCGACGGGAACCGGCTGCGGCAACGCGTCGTCGGCGACCGGGCCGTTCTACTGCCCGCCCGACCAGACCATCTACATCGACACGAGCTTCTACGACCAGCTCGAGAGCCAGTTCGGCGCCGAGGGCGGCCCCCTCGCCGAGATGTACGTGGTGGCGCACGAGTGGGGGCACCACATCCAGAACCTCGCGGGCATCCTCGAGCGCGCACAGGATGGGGACACCGGACCCACCTCGAACTCGGTGCGCACGGAGCTGCAGGCCGACTGCTTCGCGGGATCCTGGGCGGCTGCCGCCTCGCAGACCGTCGACGAGAACGGGGTGCCGTTCCTCCAGCCGATCACGCGCGACCAGTACGCGCAGGCGATCGACGCCGCCGCGGCGGTCGGCGACGACCGCATCCAGGAGGCCACCCAGGGCCAGGTGAACCCGCACTCGTTCACGCACGGCACGAGCGAGCAGCGCGTGAACTGGTTCGAGACGGGCTACGAGCAGGGCGCGGGCGCCTGCGACACGTTCTCCATCGACGGCTCCCAGCTGTGAGGGGGCGGCCGTGATCGCCCGCCGCATCGGGCGCATCGTGCTCTGGGCGGCGGCGGTGGTCGCGCTCGCCGTGGTGGTGTTCCTCGTCTGGGCGCACACGGTGTTCGCCGGGGAGCGCCCCGAGTCGCTGAAGGCGTGGACCGATTCCGAGATCACGATGCGGCACACCGAATCGTCGTTCGTGATCGAGCCGGCCGACGGCGGCAGCGACGTCGGGCTCGTGTTCATCCCCGGTGCCCGCGTCGACCCGTCGGCCTACCTCTGGAAGCTCAGCGGCATCGTCGCCGAGACCGGCGCCACCGTGGTGATCACCGAGCCCACGCTGAACCTCGCGTTCTTCGACCAGCGGCCGCTCTCGACGTTCACGTCCGAGGCGCCCGACGTGTCGCAGTGGTACGTGGGCGGGCACTCGCTCGGCGGCGTGCGCGCCTGCCAGCTCGCCGAGGCGGGCACGG
>NZ_JBFUCL010000244.1:0-5889 GCF_056405255.1 Agromyces sp. P1_H4
GTACTGCTGCGCCTCCTGCTGCTGCTGCGCCGCGGCCTGCTGCTTGCCGGAGACGGCGCCGCTCACGGCGGTCGCCGTGCCGGCGACCACCGCGGTGCGGGCTGCCATGCCGACCAGTCCAGGTCGGCCCATCCTTCTCATCATCGGCATCGGTCTCGTCCTTCCGTGCTCAGTTCTCGGTGAGCGCGCCGGCGGCGCGCACTTCCTCGACCACGGCGTTCACGACCGGAGCCGGGATGCGCACGGAGTCGACGACGAACCCGTCGGCCTCGAACAGCTTCGAGGCCAGGTGCTTCGCCCAGGTGAGCTCGACCACGAGGAGGAGCGCCGAGGTGCCGAGCGGAAGCCGCCCGCTCAGCTCCTCGAGGTCCTCGTGCGACGCGATGCCCGAGGCGGCGAGGTCGATCTCGCCGATCTCGATGCCCGCCTCGTCGAGCTCGATCCACTCGATCTCCCCGGTCTCGGCCCGGGTGACGTAGACGAGATCGAGCAGACGCACGGTCCCGGCATCCGCCAGGTCGAGGATCGCGTCGAGGACGCCGGCCTTCGGACGGTCGCCCTCGAACGCGGCGAGCACCAGCTCGACGGGCCCGAATTCCAGATCGGTCATGATTCGCCTTTCCTGCTGCCGGCCCTACGCGCCCTGCAGCGCCTTGGCCTTGAGCGCGTCGAACTCCGCCTGCGTGATGGCACCGGAATCGAGCAGCTGCTTGCCCTTCTCGATCTCGGCCGCCGTCGACGACGAGGAGGATCCGGCCACCGTGCGGATGTAGTCCGCGTTGGCGGCCTGGGCCTCGGCGGCCCGAGCTGCATTGCGCTCCGCCATCCCGCGGCCCCGGGCGATCAGGTAGATGAATGCGGCCAGGAACGGCAGGAACACGAGGAACAGCACCCACAGGGCCTTGCCCCAGCCGTTCAGCGTGTTGTCCCGGAAGATGTCGATGAACACGGTGATGAAGATCCAGATGCACGCGATGATCACGTAGAACCAGAAGAGCCACACCAGGAAGTCCCAGAAGCTGTTCATACCAACGGCCTTTCGTTCCGCTTGACCGGTCTCGCCGGTATCCCTTCGGACGCTAGGCGGCGAGGTTCCCCCTCGCATCACGCAGATCGGATGATCCTCGCCGCTTCAGAGCATCGTCGGACCGAATCATCCCATCTGCATGATGCGTGGGATCGCCGCAGGGCGTGCACTGGTGCGTAACTTCGACCGACGGGGAAGGGGGCCGCCGTGGACTACACGGACCGCCTGCGCAGGCTCGCGATCAACGACGAGCGGCTCGCGGAGGAAGGCCTCGATGACCTGGGCGTCGGCGTCGTCGGACTCGACGCGAAGTCGCTGGCGCTCGCCCGCATCGCGGCCCTCGTCGCGGTCGGCGGAGCGGAACCGTCGTTCGGGTCGCAGGCGGACGCGGCGGTGAGCGCTGGGGCGACACCGGGCGAGATCGTCGACGTGCTGGTCGGCATCATCTCCGTCGTCGGGCTGCCCCGCGTGGTGGCGGCGGCGCCGAAGGTCGCGATGGCGCTGGGCCACGATATCGACGACGCATTCGACGACGCCGGCGTCACTCGCGACTAGGCGCCGAGCAGGCCCAGCGCCATGGCGCGCTCCACCGCTTCGCTGCGCGCCGAGACGCCGAGCTTGCGGTAGATGGAGCCGACCTCGGAGCTCACGGTGTTGCGCGAGATGAACAGGCGCTCGCCGATCTCGCGGATGGACAGGTGCGTCTGCAGGTACGGCAGCAGCCTGAGCTCGGCGGGCGTGAGCGGCGGGCCGCCGATCGGGCCCGGCTGCTCGCTCGACGTCACGGTCTCGCGGAGTCGGGCGGCCTCGTCGACGAGGGTCCCCAGCGCCGGACGATGCAGGAGGATGTCGTCGATCTCCCGCAGGAGGTGCGCGGAGGTGGCGCGGTCGGCGAGCGCCCAGAACACCCTCGCCAGCTCGAGTCGCACGCGCACCGAGATGTGCGGCACGGCGGACGTGCACGTGGGCCGCGCCCGCATCGCCCTCGTGAGCTGTCGGTGCGCGGCCGGAAGGTCACCTCGGTGCACCTCGAGGCGGGCGGCCTCGACGAACGTGAGCACGGCGGTGGCGTAGTCGTGCATGTGCCGGCGCTCGATCGCGGCGAGGGCGGTCTGCACATGGCCGTCGGCGTCGCTCCACCGGCCCGAGTCCATGGCGAGCTTCGCGAGCTCGGACTCGCTGACGATGAGCACGTCGTTGTTGCCTCGCGCCGCCGCGGTCGCCGAGCACTCCGCGAAGGCGGCCGCCGCGAGTTCGGTGGAGCCGAGCAGCAGGTGCGCCTGGCCGAGGAGTGCCAGCGCCTGGTCTCGCCACGGACTCCACGACGGCTCGGCGTCGAGGGCGAATCTGGCGTCCGACAGCGCCTGTTCCGGGCCGGCGGGGCACATCATCGCCCGCAGCATCGCGCGCGCTGACTCGAACGAGGCGGATCCGTCGTCGGGCACGCCGTCGTAGGACGCATGCTCGAGCACCGACGCCCAGCGGTCCGCTTCGTTGACCTGCCCGGTGAGGGCCGCGAGCCAGCCGGCGAGCACGGCGAGCGGGGGATACGCCTCGATCGCCGGGTCGCCGAGCGCGGCGAACCACCGCTGCACTGTCGTCAGTTGACCGGCCTGGTAGGTGTCGAGGGTCACGGTCGACACGAGGTGCGTCGCCCGGGGCCGCTCGCCGGCGTCGTCGAGCAGGTGCTCGATCGCCATGGCGGGGGAGCCGTGGTCCTCGAACCAGGAGGCAGCAGCGAGGTGGAGGGCAGCGACCTCCTCGGGTTCCACCCGGCGCAGCTCCCCGAGCAGGAACTCGCGGAAGAGCGCGTGATAGCGGTACCACTCGCGGCGGCGATCCAGGGGGACGAGGAACACGTTGGCGGCCTCGAGCTCGCGCAGCATCTCCTGGGAGTCGGCGCGGTCGAGCACCGCGTCGCAGAGCTGCGCGGAGAACGTGTCGAGCGTCGCCGTGCGGCGGAGGAACTGCTGTTGCGGCTCCGTGAGCTTGGCCATGGACTCGCGATAGAGGTAGTCGGCGACGTAGCGGTCGTCGCCGGAGACGGCGACCGACTGGGCACCGGTGTCGTGCGCGATGACCGCGGCGAGGTACAGCCCGACCGGCCAACCCTCGGTGCGCTCGGCGATCATCGCCGCGTCGTCGGGACTCAATGGCACGTCGGCGTCGGCGAAGATCGCCGCGGCGCCGACCGCGTCGAGGGCGAGCTCGGACGTGGTGAGCTCGAACGTCTGCCCGGAGGCCCGGAGTCGGGCCAGGTGCGGCTGTTCCCCGCGGCTGGCGACGATCACCTGCGAGTCGCGCGGGACCCCCGCGAGGACGATGCTGAGCACGTCGTGGCACGCGGGCGAGCGCACCACATGGAGGTCGTCGATCATCAGGACGAACGGCGCGGGTGCGGTACGCAGGGCGGATGCCAGGAGCGGAGCCGCGCGTCCGAGTGCCGACCCACCGTGCCCCCGCACATCGTCGGCGAGGGATTCGCGCCCCGGGGAGATGCGGGCGAACGCCGAGGCGAGCAGCGTCAGCAGGGCGGCGGGGTCGTCGTCGAACCGGTCGAGCGACACCCAGGCGACGGGACGGTGCTCGAGGCGCGCCCACTCCGCGAGGAGCGTCGACTTGCCGTACCCGGCGGGGGCGGTGACCCCGACGACCCGGCGTTGTGCCGCACGGGCTTCGGCGATGAGCGGGGCTCGACTGACCGAGCCACGGGCTGGGGGCTCCGGGACTGACAACTTGGCGTCGAGCAGGAGGCGATCCAGCTCGACCTCCGACGCGAGGGACGCCGGAGCTTCCTCGAACACGTTCGAAGCCTATTCATCGCACAGAGGATTACTCAAGAGCCCGCGGACGCGGCGTGTCGGAACAGCAGGAGAACATTCCCCGCACGGGATGTGTCATCCGTGGCACCCCGGGGAGTAGGTTGGCGACACGGCCGCCGGGCGGCCGCGGCATCCGACACCGTAGGAGACTTCGATGACCTTCTTGAGCAGCGTCTGGGACGTGTTCTGGTTCTACTTCATGATCTTCGCGTACATCGCGTATCTCTTCGTGCTGGTGTACATCCTGATCGACATCTTCCGCGACCACACGCTGAACGGCTGGCTCAAGGCGCTCTGGGTCCTCCTCCTCGTCTTCGTGCCCTGGCTGACCGCCATCGTGTACCTCATCGTGCGCGGCAAGTCGATGTCGGAGCGCACGGAGGCGCGGCGCAACCCGAACATCGTCGAGTACTCCGACGCCGAGGTGCGCTCGGTCTCGTTCGCCAGCCCCACCGACGAGATCGCGAAGGCACAGGCGCTCCGCGACCAGGGCGTCATCAGCGACGGCGAGTTCGAGGCGCTCAAGGCCAAGGCACTCGGCAACAAGTTCTGACGCCGACGGGCGTGATCAGACGGTGCCCGCGGCCGCGAGGATGGCGGACACGGCGGCATCCGGGTGCGAGACCATCGACACGTGCGACGCGCCGTCGACCTCGCTGACCGTCGACCCGGCGCGCTCGGCCATGCGGCGCAGCACGGCGACCGGGATGACGCGGTCGTCGGTGCCGATGACCGCCCAGCTCGGGATCGTCTTCCACGCGGGCGCACCCGACGGCGTGACGTTCGCCACGAGTGACGCCGGGCGCTGGCTGGCGACGATCGTCCACCGGTCGGCTTCGGGAAGGTCCTGCGCGAACGAGCCGTGCACGACGTCGGCCTTCAGGAAGACCTCCGCCGCACCCTCGGGCGCCCCGGGGTACCCGGCGATGTCGAACACCGACGTCGGGTCGGCCACGGCGAGCGCGGAGCCCGAGCCGTCGAGGATCTGCAGCACCGTCTCGCCCTGGTCGGGCATGAAGGCGTTGACGTAGACGAGCGCGCGGACGTCGCCCGCCGCGGCACCCGCGTTGGTGATCACCGCTCCGCCGTACGAGTGGCCCACGAGCACGACCGGCCCGCTCGTGCGCTGCGCCAGGAAGGACGCGACGTACGCGGCATCCTCCGTGAGCCCCCGGAGGAGGTTCGGCGGGACGAGCACGGTGAATCCCTGCACCTGCAGCGCCCTCGTCACCGCCTCCCAGCTCGARCCGTCGGCCCACGCCCCGTGCACCAGCACGATCGTCGGCTTCGTCGTCGCATCCGTCATCGTTCGCCCTTCCTCGACTGGGCGAGGCCCGACCGGCGCCGCCACCGCGCACACTACGCAAGACGCCGACGGCGCGCCAGAGCGGAGCATGCCGGATCGGCGCTCGCTGGCACGTCGCCGGGGAACGCCGTAGCCTCGGCTCATGGCGCGCTCACCGTCGACCCCGTCGGCCGAACCAGCCGACTTCGACGTGCGGGAGTTCGCGAGGTCCGCGCGCGGCAGCCTGCGCGACGACCTCGACCTCGACGCGATCGCGTCGGTGCGGCACGACCGCGATGTCGTGGCCGTGCTGGGAGACGTGCGCGCGCTGGAGGGTGCGACGATGGCGCACCTGCGCAACGTCCTCGTGTCGCCGACGCACAAGGACGCGCGAGTCACGGCCTTCCTCGTCACCTGGGCGTTCGAGAAGTTCTGGATCGCCGATGCGCTCGCGGCGGTCATCGAGGCGTGCGGCGGCAGCGCGGGCGTCGCCGGCGGTCCGGATGCCACGCTGCCACGCGGCATCCGACAGGGCCCGGGTCCCGTACGCCGCGCCCTCGCCGGCTTCACGCAGGGCTCGGACATCGTCGGCGCGCACCTGACCGTGGGACTCGTCGACGACTGGATCGGCGAGGCGCTGTACGCACGCGTGCTCGCCCACGACCCGTCGCTCGCCGTCGCCATCGCCCGGGTCGCGGCGATCAGGGAGCGGCACACCCGCTTCTTCGCAGGGGAGTCCGGCCGGCGCCTCCCGG
>NZ_JBFUCL010000245.1:0-5876 GCF_056405255.1 Agromyces sp. P1_H4
AGGCCAACCCGCTCGAGCCCGCGAACCTCGTCGACCTGCAGCGGGCGGTCGTCGAGCACGGCGCCGACCTCGGACTCGCGTTCGACGGCGACGCCGATCGCTGCTTCGTCGTCGACGAGCAGGGCGGAGCCGTCGGGCCGTCGGCCGTCGCCGCGATCGTGGCCCTGCGGGAGATCGCCCGCGTCCGCGCGGCCGGCGAAGACGACATCACGGTGCTGCACAACCTCATCACGTCGCGGTTCGTGCCCGAGGCCATCGAGGAGGCCGGAGCTACGGCCGTCCGCACCCGCGTCGGCCACTCGCTCATCAAGGACCGCATGAAGGAGACCGGCGCCGTGTTCGGCGGCGAGCACTCCGCGCACTACTACTTCCGCGACTTCTGGGGCGCCGACAACGGCATGCTCGCGGCGATGCACGTGCTCGCCGAGTTCGGATCGCAGGACGCGCCGCTCTCCCAGCTGGGTGCGCGCTACATGCCGTACGCACTCTCGGGCGAGATCAACTCCACCGTCGACGACGTCCCGGCCGCCTACACCCGCATCGTCGAGGCGTTCACGGGCCGGGCCGAGTTCGACGAGCTCGACGGTCTCACGGTCGACGGCATCACGCCCGAGAGCGAGCCGTTCTGGTGGTTCAACGTGCGCCCGTCGAACACCGAGCCGCTCCTGCGTCTCAACGTCGAGGGCGGCGACGTGGCGACCATGACGGCCATCCGCGACGAGGTGCTCGCGCTCATCCGCGGCTGACGCCACGGTCGGCTGAGCCTGCGACAATGGTGGGCATGACGACGTCGCCTGTCACCAGCGCCCTCCCGTTCAAGGTCGCCGACCTCTCACTGGCCGAAGCCGGCCGACACCAGCTGCGGCTCGCCGAGAACGAGATGCCGGGGCTCATGGCCCTCCGCGACGAGTTCGGAGCCTCCAAGCCCCTCGCCGGCGCGCGTATCGCGGGCAGCCTGCACATGACGGTGCAGACGGCCGTGCTCATCGAGACCCTCGTCGCGCTCGGCGCCCAGGTGCGCTGGGCGAGCTGCAACATCTTCTCCACCCAGGACGAGGCCGCGGCCGCCGTCGTGGTCGGCCCCGACGGCACCGTCGACGACCCCAGGGGCGTCCCCGTGTTCGCGTGGAAGGGCGAGACGCTCGAGGAGTACTGGTGGTGCACCGACCGCATCTTCGACTGGACTGCCGAGGCCGCGGCATCCGGTGCCGACTGGATCGGCCCGAACATGATCCTCGACGACGGGGGTGACGCGACGCTGCTCGTGCACCAGGGCCGTGAGTTCGAGGCGGCCGGCGAAGTGCCCGCGGCGACGGATGACGCGAGCCATGAGTTCCGCGTCGTGCTGGACACGTTGCGCCGCAACCTCGAGGTGAGCGCCGACCGCTGGACCCGCATCGCCGACGAACTCAAGGGCGTCACCGAGGAGACCACGACCGGCGTGCACCGCCTCTACGAGCTGCACGCCAAGGGCGAGCTCCTCTTTCCGGCCATCAACGTCAACGACTCGGTCACGAAGTCGAAGTTCGACAACAAGTACGGCATCCGGCACTCGCTGCCCGACGGCCTGAACCGCGCCACCGACGTGCTCATGGGCGGCAAGGTCGCGTTCGTCGCCGGCTACGGCGACGTGGGCAAGGGGGCTGCCGAGGCGCTCCGCGGTCAGGGCGCCCGCGTCATCGTGAGCGAGATCGACCCGATCAACGCGCTGCAGGCCGCCATGGACGGCTACCAGGTGTCGCGGCTCGAGTCGGTCATCGGCGAGATCGACATCCTCGTGACGGGCACCGGCAACAAGGACGTCGTGCGCCTCGACCACCTCCTCGGCTTGAAGCACCTCGCGGTGGTCGCGAACGTCGGCCACTTCGACAACGAGATCGACATGGCGGGGCTCGAGTCCCTCGAGGGTGCGGAGCGCATCGAGATCAAGCCGCAGGTGCACGAGTGGCGCCTGCCCACCGGGCGCAGCGTGCTCGTGCTGAGCGAGGGGCGGCTCATGAACCTCGGCAACGCCACGGGGCATCCGTCGTTCGTGATGTCGAACTCGTTCACGAACCAGGTGCTCGCGCAGATCGAGCTCTGGACCCGTCCCGACGCGTACCCCGTGGGTGTCTACGTGCTCCCGAAGCACCTCGATGAGAAGGTCGCCCGCCTGCACCTCGACGCCCTCGGCGTCGAGCTCACCGAGCTCACGCCCGAGCAGGCCGCCTACATCGGCGTGCCGGTCGAAGGGCCCTACAAGGTCGACCACTACCGGTACTGATCAGCGAGCGGATGCCGCGAGCGCGCGGCATCCGCTCGCCCGGCGCCCGTGGCGCATCATCGCTCGGGGAACCCGACCCGGGTCGCCGTGAGGGTGGGGGCGAGAGCCTCGAGCCGCGCGTCGGCGAGCTTCAGCGCCGCCAGCTCGCGTTCCCGCCGGAGCGCGACGACCGCAGCCAGGAATCGCTCGGGAGCGGCATCGGGGAGCGGCGACACGAAGGCCGACACCTGCTGCGCGAGCATCGTCGCGACGCGCGCGCGGCTCTCGGGCATGAGGTGGTCGACGTTGGCGAAGAACGACGCCACCCGTCGCGCGAGCGGATCGGGCAGCCGGGCCACATCGGCGGTCGCCGACCAGCCCACCAGCTCGGGCGGCACGCCGAAGGCTGCAGACGGCAGCTTGGGCACCCGCTCGACCTGGGAGTGCGTGCCCGCGAGGATGTCACCCAGCCGCTTCGACGAGGGGTCGAGGAAGCCGACAAGCACCGCGAGCCCGCCGAACGTCAGGTAGATCTCGATCACCCCGGTGAGCGCGCGGATGAACGCATGGCGCAGCCCGATCGCGCCGCCGTCGTCGCGCACCACCCGGAGGCCGAGCGCCAGCTTGCCGAGGGAGCGTCCGCGGGTGGCGGTTTCGACGGCGGTGGGGAGCACGACGATGCACACCACGATCGTGGCGATGAGGATCGCGCGGAACGCGGCCTCGTCGAGGGAGAGGCCGGCGAGGGCGAGCAGCACGAGGAGGATGAGGACCACCGAGAGCAGCACGTCGATCGCCGCCCCGCCCGCCCGGATGAGCGCGCTCGCCGGCCTGACGTCCAGGGCGACCGCCTCGCCGGTGACCAGCGCCTCATCGTCGAACCGGGCCGCCCGGATGCGGGAGTCCGTCGCGGAGGCCATGGGTAGTATTCAAGCAGATGGACCTCGACGCGCTCGCCTCCGCCCGCCACGACGACTGGGAGCGGCTCGACGCGCTCTCGCGGTCGTCACGGCTCGACGGTCGAGGCGCCGACGAGCTCATCGAGCGGTACCAGCATGCGGCATCCGATCTCTCGCTCGTGCAGACGACGGCCGGCTCGACGGCCCTCGGAGATCGGCTCTCGGTGAGCCTGGCGCGGGCTCGACTCCGATTCACCGGCACCCCGGAGAACCCCCTTCGCCAGTTCACGAGGTTCGCGACGCTCAGCCTGCCCGCTGCCCTGTACCGGCTGCGGTGGATCACCCTCGCGGTCGCGGTGGTCACGTTCGTCGTCGCCGCCCTGTACGCCTGGTGGATCGGCGGCGACCCGCGGGTGCTCGCGACGATCGGCACCGAGGCCGAGCTGCGCCAGCTCGCCGAGGAAGGATTCGTCTCGTACTACTCCGAGAACCCCGCCGCGTCCTTCGCGGGCTCCGTCTGGACGAACAACGCCTGGATCGCGGCGCAGTGCGTCGCCTTCGGCATCCTCGGCGTGTGGGTGCCGTGGGTCATCCTGCAGAACGCGCAGAACCTCGGCATCACGGCCGCCGTGATGTTCGCCTACGACGAGGCCGACACCTTCTTCCTGTACATCGCGCCGCACGGGCTGCTCGAGCTCACGTGCGTCTTCGTCGCCGCGGCGGCCGGTCTCCGCATCTTCTGGGCCTGGGTGGCGCCCGGACCGCGGCCGCGCGGGGTGGCGCTCGCCGAGGACGCCCGCTCGCTGTTCACCGTCGCGATCGGCCTCGTGTTCTTCCTCTTCGTGTCCGGGCTCATCGAGGGGTTCGTGACGCCGGCGCCGTGGCCGTGGCCGGTGAAGATCGGCATCGGCGTGCTCGCGCTCGCGGGCTTCCTCGCCTACATGCTCGTGCTCGGGGGTCGCGCCCGGCGGGCGGGGGAGACCGGCGACCTCGTCGAGTTCGACGCGGGCGCGAACCGCATCGTGGCGGGCTGACCGGGCTTCAGAGCCGGCCGGCGGCCTTCAGCTCGAGGTAGGCGTCGGCGAGGGCCGGCGGCAGTTCCTGCGGGGGAGCGGAGACCGTGATCGCGCCCAGTCGTCGCATGGCGGCGGCGACACGATCGGCATCGAGCCGGGCGCGCTCGGCGGCCGCGGCGCCGTACACCTCGTCGAGCGATCCCCGCTCGCGTGCCGCAGCCACGACCGAGGGGTCGGCCACGGACGCCACGACGACCGTGTGCCGTGCCGTGAGCTGGGGCAGCACGGTGAGCAGCCCGCGTGAGCTGCCCGGGGCATCCGCCGACGTGAGCAGCACGACGAGTGCCCGCTGGCTCGTGACCTGCCGCACGTGGCCTGGGACGGATGCCCAGTCGGCCTCGATCAGCTCCGCCTCGATGCCGGCCATGGTGTCGACCATGCGGGCGAGGAGCGCCGGGCCGGTCGCGCCGTGCACCCGGCCGCGCACTCGCCGGTCCCAGGCCAGGAAGTCGACGCGGTCGCCGGCGTGCGACGCCAGTGCCGCCAGCAGCAACGACGCCTCCCATGCCGTGTCGAGGCGCGGCTCGTCGGCGATGCGGGCGGCCGCCGTGCGCGAGGTGTCGGCCACGATCACGATCCGCCGGTCGCGTTCGGGGCGCCACGTGCGGACCATGAGCCGCATGCCGCCGGGCACCTCGGGGTCGGCATGCCGGGCCGTGGCACGCCAGTCGATCGAGCGCACGTCGTCCCCGCGCACGTACTCGCGGATCGAGTCGAACTCGGTGCCCTGGCCGCGGATGAGGAGCGGCGTGCGGCCGTCGAGCTCGCGCAGGCGCGTCAGCCGCGAGGGCAGGTGGGCGCGCGAGTGGAAGGGCGGCAGCACCCGGATCCGGCCGGGCGAGGCGAGGGTGGCCTGACGGGCCCACAGCCCCAAGGGGCCGGCAGCGCGGATCGTGACCTGCTCGGTGCGTCGGTCGCCGCGACGCCACGGCGTGAGCTGCAGCGACATCCGCCGTCGCTCACCGGGCGGGATGCGCAGCCGCGTGCGGTTGGGGCCCGCGACCCCGGCGGAGGGTTCCCAGCCGTCGCGGACCACGGCACGGAGGAGCCGCGGCCCGACGTGCTGCACCGCGAGCTCCGCCGTGACGGTCTCGCCGAGCCGGACCCGGTCGGGAAGCACCCGGGTCAGGACCACGCGGCGCGGCGAGGCCGCGAGCGACAGGTCGACGAGGCCCRCGCCGAGCGAGACGGYGAGCCAGGCGATGAGCGCCAGCCACGCGGCATCCGCCCCCTGTGTTCCCGCCACCACGACGGGCACGACGCCGAGGGCGACGAGGATGGCGAACCGTCCGGAGACCGCCATGTCAGAGCGGCACCTGCACCTGCTGGACGACCCCGCGCAGCACTGCGTCGACCGAGACGCCCTCGAGCTCCGCCTCGGGCCGCAGCTGCACGCGGTGCCGCCACACGGGGAGCAGCATCGCCTGCACGTGATCGGGAGTGAGCGAGTCGTAGCCGGTGAGCCACGCCCAGGCCTTCGCGGCGGCGAGCAGCGCGGTCGTCGCCCGCGGGCTCACGCCCAGCCGCATCGACGGGCTGCGGCGGGTGGCGCGGGCGAGATCGACGACGTAGGCGAGCACGTCGTCGGACACCCGAACCCGCGCGGCCGCCGACCGCGCCGCGGCGAGCTCGGCGGCGCCCAGCACGGCCGTCACTCCG
>NZ_JBFUCL010000246.1:0-5837 GCF_056405255.1 Agromyces sp. P1_H4
GATGAGCGGCGTGAGCCGGGCACGGCCGGCGTCGCTCACGGAGTCGTTCACCAATCGCGCGAGATGCGCCAGGGTGCCGTTCGTGCACGCGGGATGGTCGCTCCAACGCTCCCCCGCGAGGTACGACGCGAATTCCATGAAGCAGGCGCCGCGCCGTGGCGAGCGGTGCCGACCCGGGGAGAGCATCGGCAGGACATCGGGTTGGGCGATCGCGTCGCGCATGGAACCTCCCTCGACCCCTCCACTCTGCGCCTGTCAGTGCCGTGATTCAAGTGCCTCGATCGGATGCCGCTCAGGCTGAGGTTCGGATGCGGACCTCGCGTTCCATCCGCTTCTCGTGGCGCTCCCGTCCCTTGACCGCCTCGACGTCGCGGTTCTTCGGTGGCGCGTTCGTCACGAGACCGTCGAGCAGCTGTCGGGTGGCCTGCGCGATCTCGTCGATCGCCCGGTCGAACGCTTCGGTGTTCGCCCGCGAGGGATGCGTCGATCCGCTGACCTTCCGCACGAATTGCAGCGCGGCCTCACGCACCTCGTCATCGGTCGTCGGCGGCTCGAAGTTGTGGAGCACTCGGATGTTTCGGCACATGCGAGCGACGATACCCGGAGGGCGGTCCGCCTTGAAGCCCCGGGCCGGCGTCAGCCGATGGCCGGTGGGATCGTCTTGCGCATCACCGTCTTGCTCTTGCCGATGTGGCGCTCGAACGTGAATCCGGCCTTCTCGAACATGGCCCTCGTGCCGTTGTGGAGGAATGAGGACGACGTCTTCTTGCCGGGGGCCAGCTCGTTGGGGAACGAGACCACCTCGCCTCCACCGGCCTGCGCGATCAGGTCGAGCGCGCCGTCCAGCGCCTCCCGGGCCACCCCCGACCGTCGGTGGTCGCGGTCGACGAAGAAGCAGGTGATGCGCCAGGGTGCCGGTGCGGTCTCGCCCGCGTCGTACTGCTTGCGGTGGTAGATGTTCGGCAGTTCGACCGGACTGCCGTACTCGCACCACGCGATCGCATCGTCGCCGTCGAAGACGAGCGCGGCATGCGCGACGCCCTCCGCCACGAGTCGCTGCTTGAACGTCGGCCGATCGACCTCGTCCTTGGCGGTGTGCTCGGTGTCGTCGTGGAAGTACGAGCAGTAGCAGCCTCYCCAGACCCCGTTGTGCTTCTGCGCGAGCGCCAGCCACGCCGGGAAGGTCTCGGGGGTGAGCGGCTTGATCACGTGGGCCGTCGCCGGCACCTCGTCGTCGTCGGCCATGGCAGACTCCTCGCCTCTGTGCTGCCAGTCTGCCGATCGGCACCGACGTTCGACAAGGCCGGCACGGTCACCTGCCGCCCGCTGCCGTGCATTCGGGGTGAGGCGGTCGCCGGCGTCGTACCGTGGAAGACGGGAGTTCCGACGCCGCGAGGGAGGTCGAGGATGAGCGACGATCCCCAGCGCGCCGCGTGGCAGTATCGGCTCGATCGCACCGCCCGTGACGAGGCGATCGCCCGTGGCGAAGCACCCGATGTCGCCGATGCGGCGGCGGAACAGGCTCGATCGTTCACGCAGGCGGAGCGGTCGGCGTACGTGGAGAACGCGATCCAGCAGGCGATCCGTCGAGGCGAGTTCGACGACCTTCCCGGCGCCGGAAAGCCCCTCGAAGGACTGAACGGGCAGCACGATCCCGACTGGTGGATTCGCCGCAAGATCGAGCGCGAGCAACTGACTGGATTGGGACCACCGGCGCTCACCCTGCGGGTCGAGAACGGCCAGATCGAGGCCCGCCTGGATGCGATGCACCGTGAATCCGAGGTCCGCGAGGCCGTCGAGGACTTCAACCGGCGCGTGATCGAGGCGCGACGCCAGCTGCTCGGCGGCCCACCAGTGGTGACSCCGACGCGGGATGCCGATGCGGAGGTCCGTGCGTGGCGCGAGCGGCGCGAAGTCCGACAGCGCCAGGCGATCGAGGAACGCGCACGCCTCGAGCGTGAGCAGACGACGCCACGCACTCCGTGGTGGCGCCGTCGCGGCTGACGATCCGGTCGCCCTCGCTCGGGAGTCGGCCGGCCTATTGGATCGGCCGAAGGGGTGGGATGATCGATCGTCCGTCGCCGAACGGCGACTCGGAGGAGTGTCATGCGCGACTGGTCCCAGTTCGAATTCCCGGCGCGGGTGCCGGGACCGGATGCCCACCGCCCCGAGAACCGGTTCACTCGGTGGTTCCTCGAGCACACCGTGCAGCCGGCGGGGCCGGAGGTCCAGGAGTCGAGCGTCGAGCAGCATTCCTGGTGGAAGGTGATGTGCCTGACCGGTGTCGACTACTTCTCCACGCTGTCCTACCTTCCCGCCATCGCGATCGTGGCAGCCGGCGCCGTGTCGCCGATCGCCACGCTCCTGATCGTGGCCCTCACGCTGCTCGGGATGCTCCCGATGTACCGCCAGGTGGCGAAGGAGAGCCCGCACGGCCAGGGTTCGGTGGCCATGCTCGAACGGCTGCTTCCGTTCTGGCGAGGCAAGATCGTCGTGCTCGTGCTCCTCGGCTTCGTCGCGACCTCGTGGATCATCACCATCACCCTCTCCTCGGCGGATGCGACGGTGCACCTCATCGAGAATCCACTCGTGCCCGAAGCACTCAGCGGTCAGGCCGTCGCCATCACGATCGTCTTCCTGCTCGTGCTCGGCGGTGTCTTCCTCCTCGGGTTCACGGAAGCCGTCAACGTCGCGATCCCGCTCGTCGCCGTGTTCCTCGGCCTCAATGCCGTCGTGATCGCGACCGGCCTGGTCGAGATCATCGACCACCCGGCCACCATCACCGACTGGTGGGCCGCCCTCACCAGAGGCGGCGGGGGCTTCACCGACGTCATCGTCCCGGCCATCCTGGCCTTCCCGCTGCTCGTGCTCGGCCTCTCCGGCTTCGAGACCGGCGTGAGCATGATGCCGCTCGTCGCCTCCCGGGGAACGACCCCCGAAGAGCGGCTCGCCTCGAGGATCCGGAACACGAAGAAGCTGCTCACGGCGGCGGCCGTGATCATGAGCGTGTTCCTGATCACCAGCAGCCTCGTCACCACCCTGCTGATCCCGGCGGACCAGTTCGAACCGGGCGGTCAGGCGAACGGCCGTGCACTCGCCTACCTCGCCCACGAGTTCTTCGGCGATGCCTTCGGCACCGCGTACGACATCAGCAGCATCCTCATCCTGTGGTTCGCCGGCGCGTCCGCGATGGCCGGCCTGATCAACATCGTGCCCCGGTACCTCCCCACGTACGGCATGGCTCCCGACTGGAGTCGCGCGGTCCGCCCTGTCGTGCTCGTGTACACCGGAATCAGCATCGCGATCACGGTGGCCTTCCAGGCAGACGTCGACGCCCAGGCCGGCGCCTACGCCACGGGCATCCTGGCCATGATGGTCTCGGCGTCCGTGGCGGTGCTCATCTCCGCCCTCCGTCGCCGACGGGGCCCGGCGATCCTCGGATTCGCGGTGCTGACCGTGGTGCTGGGATACGCGCTCGTCGACAACATCATCGAGAAGCCCGACGGACTCGCGATCTCAGCCATGTTCATCCTCGGCATCGTCGTGGTGTCCATCGTGTCGCGGGTCTCTCGCACCACCGAGATCAGGGCCGACCGGATCGAGTTCGACGAGACGGCCCGGCGCTTCATCCGGGATTCCCTGATCCATGACGGGCGGCTCAGTCTCATCGCGAACCGTCCCGGCGTCGGAGACGCCGCCGAGTACGAGCAGAAGGAACGCGCACAGCGCCGGCTCAACCCGGTGCCGGGTCGGGCGGACGTCATGTTCCTCGAGATCCACGTCGTGGACCCGTCCGAGTTCCGCGAGGTGCTCCACGTCCGGGGCGTCGACGTCGACGGCCATCGCGTGCTCCGCGCCGACAGCCCCGCCGCTCCCAACGCGATCGCCGCGATCCTCGTCGCGATGCGGGATGCCTCGGGCGTCCTCCCCCACGCGTATTTCGAGTGGTCCGAGGGGAACCCGCTCGTGCACATGGTGCGCTACATCCTGCTCGGGCGAGGCGACACGGCCCCTGTGGTCCGCGAGATCCTGCGAGAGGTCGAGAAGGATCCGGCTGAGCGGCCGACCATCCACGTCGGCGGTTGAACGCGGGTCGCTGACGTGCACTCGAGCTGCCTGAGCAGATTCGGCCTCGCATGCACGGAGCGTCCCCGTGTCGCCGGTGCGTGCGACCATCGGCAGGACGGACGATCGGTGGGAGGGCAGGATGCGCGGCGCAGCGACCGTGTTGCACGCGGATCTCGACGCGTTCTTCGCCTCGGTCGAGCAGCGTGACGCGCCCGAGCTGTGCGGCCGGCCGGTCATCGTCGGCGGCGGTGTCGTGCTGGCGGCGAGTTACGAGGCGAAGGCCCGTGGAGTGCGCACCGCGATGGGCGGTCGGCAGGCGCGCGACCTGTGCCCCGATGCGGTGGTCGTTCCGCCACGGATGGACGCGTATTCCGCCGCCAGTCGAGCCGTGTTCGCGATCTTCCGGGACACGACGCCGCTCGTCGAGGGTCTTTCCATCGACGAGGCGTTCCTGGAAGTCGGGGGGCTCCGACGCATCTCGGGCACGCCCGAGCAGATCGCGGTGCGATTGCGCGAGCGGGTCCGCGCGGAGGCCGGGTTGGCCATCTCGGTGGGGATCGCACGGACGAAGTTCCTCGCGAAGGTGGCGAGCGCGGTCAGCAAGCCCGATGGGCTCCTGGTCGTCGAGCCTGAGCGGGAGCAGGAGTTCCTGCTCCCGCTGCCGGTGGAACGCTTGTGGGGGGTCGGTGCAGTCACCGCGGAGAAGCTGCATYGGCTCGGCATCCGCACCGTCGGGGAACTGGCAGAACTCGAAGCGGCGACCGCTGAGAAGCTGCTCGGCAAGGCGACGGGAGCGCATCTGCACGCGCTGGCCCGGCTGCGGGACCCGCGCCCGGTCGACACCACGCGGCGCCGGGGCTCCATCGGTTCTCAGCGCGCGCTCGGCAGCCGCCCGCGCTCGCCCGACGAACTGGACGTCATCCTCACCCAGATCGTCGATCGGCTCGCCCGTCGCCTCCGCGATGGGGACCGGGTGTGTCGCACGGTCGTGCTGCGCCTTCGCTACGGGGACTTCGCGAAGGCCACGCGGTCGCGCACCCTCGGCTCCGCGTCCGACCGCACCGCCGTGCTGCTCCCCATCGCGCGAGGGCTGCTCGCCGGGGCGCAGCCCGAGATCGTTGAGCGCGGCGTCACACTGATCGGGGTCTCACTGTCGCAGCTGGCGCGCGCCGACAGCCTCCAGCCGGAGCTGCCCATCGACTGGGACGACGGGGTCCGCCTCGACACGGTGCTGGACGCCGTACGCGATCGATTCGGCACGGCGTCGGTCGCGCGAGCTGCGCAACTCGGTCTCGACCCGGGCTGGTCATCGCCGCGGTTGCCCGAACACGAGTGACAACGTTCGACGACGCGGCGTCGCCCCACGGCCGGATCCACCGCACCACTCGGGTCATCCGCCGGATGGGCTCAGATTCGCCGCAGCTCACCGCGCACGATGGAATCGCCCGAGTGCGCCGGGTCGCCGTCGACGGGTTCGGCCGAGACGTCGACCAGGGTGAACTCGTCGAGGTCGATGCCGTCGGGCACCACGAAGCGGCCCGTCGCCCCTTCGAGCAATCCGAGGCTCACGAGCCCCGAGGCGTCGGACCGGATCAGCCAGACCTCGCGCACGTCGGTCGATGGAACCTCGGCGTCGAGGTCGACGACGATCGACCTGACGCCGTCATCGTCCTCCTCCAACTTCGCCGAGCCGGTGGCCGACCAGCCGGGAAAGGCGTCGAGCGCGGCGGTGGCGACGACCGTCTGGGGCGCTGGCCGGGTTCCGAACC
>NZ_JBFUCL010000247.1:0-5796 GCF_056405255.1 Agromyces sp. P1_H4
GCCTCGGCCATCACCGCGTCGATCACCGCGTCGAAGCCGGGGCGCAACGTCGAGGGCAGCACCGCCAGGCCGTCGGCGGCCAGTCGCTCGACGAGCTCGTCGTCGACGAACAGCTCGTCGATGTAGGGCCACGTGTCGGCGATCGCGACGCTCATGCGACGACGCGACTCCTCGGTGCCTCCGGCGAGCCGGAGCGTCCACTGGGTGGCGTGGTCGCGGTGGTAGTCGACCTCCTTGACGGCCTTGGCCGCGATCGCCGCGAGCGTCGGGTCGGTCGACTCGGCGAGCGCGGCGTAGAGCTCGACCAGGTAGGTGGCGGCCACGAGCTGCCGCGCGATCGTGTGCGCGAAGTCTCCGTTGGGCTGCTCGAAGAGCCAGGCGTTGCGCCACTCGGGCTCGTCGCGCCAGTACGCGAGGTCGTCCTCGCTGCGACCCGACGCGGTGCCCGCGTAGTGCAGGAGCGAGCGCGCATGCCCGATGAGGTCGAGGCCGATGTTGCCGAGGGCCACGTCCTCCTCGAGCTCGGGGGCGCGGGCGATCCACATGCCCAGCTGCTGGGCGAGCACGAGGGCGTCGTCGCCCAGCCGGAGCGCGTACTCCGCGGCATCCGCCGACGCCGTCGCACCCGTGCCGGTGATGCCGGCGCCCGCGAGCTCCTCGGCGAGCTCGACCTCGTCGACCGAGACCTGGCCGTGCACGTCGAGGTCCGCGCCGTGCGGGTCGAAGTCGGTGCCGCTCACAGGTGCTTCACCCCTTCGCTCTTCACGTAGTAGCGCGCGTGCCGGTAGTTCTTGCCGGCCGGGCTCTCGAAGAAGGCGCCCTTCGCGTCGGGGTCGCTCGTGGTGATCGCGTCGGCGGGCACCACCCAGATCGACACGCCCTCGTTGCGGCGCGTGTAGACGTCGCGGGCGTTGCGCACCGCCATGTCGGGGTCGGGGGCGTGCAGCGAGCCCACGTGCACGTGCGACAGGCCGCGGTTCGCGCGCACGAACACCTCCCAGAGGGGCCAGGCCTCGGTTCCCATCTCGCCGGGCGTCGACATCAGGCCACCGCCCCGGATGCCGCGAGCGCGCGCTCGGCCTGCTTGCGGGCGTACTCGTGGGCCGCTTCGCGCACCCAGGCACCCTCCTCGTGGGCCTCGCGGCGACGGCGCAGGCGCTCGGCGTTCGCGGGACCGCGGCCGGCGAGCACCTCGTTGAACTCGGTCCAGTCGATCTCGCTCATGTCGTACTCGCCGCTCTCCTCGTTGAACCTGAGCTCGGGGTCGGGAAGCGTCACGCCGAGCACCTCGGCCTGCGGCACGAGCATGCCGACGAAGCGCTGCCGCAGCTCGTCGTTCGAGAAGCGCTTGATGTTCCAAGCCATCGACTGGGCGGAGTTCGGCGACTGGTCGTCGGGCGGCCCGAACATCATGAGCGACGGCCAGTACCAGCGGTTCACGGCGTCCTGTGCCATCTCGCGCTGCGCGGGCGTGCCCTGCATGAGCTCGAGCAGGATCTCGAAGCCCTGCCGCTGGTGGAACGACTCCTCCTTGCAGATGCGCACCATCGCCCGGCCGTAGGGGCCGTACGACGCCCGGCACAGCGGCACCTGGTTGCAGATCGCGGCGCCGTCGACGAGCCAGCCGATCGCGCCCATGTCGGCCCAGGTGGGCGTCGTGTAGTTGAAGATCGACGAGTAGCGCGCCTTCCCCTCGATGAGCTGCTGCATCATCTCCTCGCGCGAGATGCCGAGCGTCTGGGCGGCGGAGTACAGGTAGAGCCCGTGGCCCGCTTCGTCCTGCACCTTGGCCATGAGGATCGCCTTGCGCTTGAGGCTCGGCGCGCGCGTGATCCAGTTGGACTCGGGCTGCATGCCGATGATCTCGGAGTGCGCGTGCTGGCTGATCTGGCGGATCAGCGTCTTGCGGTACGCGTCGGGCATCCAGTCGCGCGGCTCGATGCGCGAGTCCTTCGCGATGAGGTCGTCGAACTGCTCCTCCTCGGGGGAGAGCTCTCGTTCGACCACGCTGAGGTCAGCGGGAGAGGTCATCGTCGACTCCTGAGTCTTCGCGGCATCCGGACCCGCATCTGCTGCTGCGGCATCCGGTATTACTAACCGATCGTTCAGTTAGTATATAGTCAAGTCGAGCGCCGCAGCAACGGCGCCGGGAACTCGACGAGGAGCCTCGAATGACGGATGCCGCGACCGACGTCACTGCCGAGAATCGCGCCATGATGCAGCGCGACCTCGCCTCGGCCGCCCTCGGCATGGTCGTCGAACGCGACGAACCCGGTCTCGCGGTCGTCTCGATGCGCGTCCGCGACGACATGACCAACGGCTTCCACATCACCCACGGCGGCCTCGTCTTCACCCTGGCCGACACCGCCTTCGCGATCGCCTGCAACGAGGACGACACCGTCACCGTCGCGGCGGGCGCCGACATCACCTTCCTGAAGTCCACCGTCGCGGGACAGACCCTCACCGCGACCGCCGTCCGCCGCACCCGGTCGGGCCGCACCGGACTCTACGACGTCTCGGTCGTCGACGAGCACGGCGACGCGGTCGCCGAGTTCCGCGGCCGGTCCATCTCCACGAACCGCACCATCTGACCACCCGGCCGCGCGCGGCCGCCCAGCCTTCGGAGCCCCACGTGTCGACGACGACCATCTCCCCCACCGTCTCGGGCCTCGAGCCCGTGTCCGCCGAACACCTCGACCCCGAGGAGCGGATGTCGCGAGCCGAGATCGAGGTCCTCCAGCTCGAGCGGCTGCAGCAGACCGTGCGCCACGCCTACGCGAACGTGCCCCTCTACACGCGCAAGTTCGACGAGGCGGGCGTGCACCCGAGCGACATCCGCTCGCTGTCGGATGTCGCGAAGCTGCCCTTCACGACGAAAGCCGACCTGCGCGAGACCTACCCGTTCGGCATGTTCGCCGTGCCGATGGAGCAGGTCGCCCGCATCCACGCGTCGAGCGGCACGACCGGCCGGCCCACCGTCGTCGGCTACACGAAGGCGGACCTGGGGCGCTGGGCGACGCTCGTCGCGCGATCGCTGCGGGCCAGCGGCATCCGACCGGGCATGAAGGTGCACAACGCCTACGGCTACGGGCTCTTCACGGGCGGGCTCGGCGCCCACGCGGGCATCGAGCAGCTCGGGGCCACGGTCATCCCGATGTCGGGCGGCCAGACCGCACGCCAGGTGCAGCTCATCCGCGACTTCGAGCCCGACGCGATCCTCTGCACCCCGAGCTACCTCCTCACGATCGCCGACGCGATGGTGGCCGCCGGCATCGACCCGCGCTCCACCTCGCTGAAGGTCGCCGTGCTCGGCGCCGAGCCCTGGACGAACGAGATGCGCCACGAGCTCGAGCAGCGGCTGGGCATCGATGCGCTCGACATCTACGGCCTGAGCGAGGTCATGGGCCCGGGTGTCGGCAACGAGTGCCTCGAGACGAAGGACGGCCCCCACCTCTGGGAAGACCACTTCCTGCCCGAGGTCATCGACGGCGACACCGGCGCGGTGCTGCCCGACGGCGAGCTGGGTGAGCTCGTCTTCACGTCGCTCACCAAGGAGGCGTTCCCCGTCATCCGGTACCGCACGCGCGACCTCACCCGCCTGCTGCCCGGCACAGCCCGCCCCGGCATGCGGCGCATGGAGAAGATCACCGGCCGCAACGACGACATGATCATCCTGCGCGGCGTGAACCTCTTCCCCACCCAGATCGAGGAGCTCGTGCTCGGCATCGAGCAGCTCACCCCGCACTTCATCCTCGAGCTCACCCGCACCGGCACCATGGATCACCTGACCGTGCGCATCGAACGGCACCCCGACCTCGACGTCGAGGTGTGCCAGGCCGCCACGGTCGTGCTCGCCGGGCGCATCAAGGAGTTCATCGGGTCATCCGTCACCGTGCGCCTCGAGGAGCCCAGCACGCTGCCCCGTAGCGAGGGCAAGTACCAGCGGGTCTACGACCTGCGCGCCAAGTGAGCGGATGCCACGGCGGCGAGTGCCAGACTGAGGGCGATGTCTGAGAACGGAACGAGCGGCGCGAACGGCGCGAMCGGCGCGCTCCGGCGGGGACGCCCCGGGTACGACCAGCAGGGGATCCTCGACGTCGCCGTGGCCGCGTTCATCCAGTACGGCTACGACGCGACGTCGATGGGCGTGCTCGCCGACCGCCTCGGCCTCTCGAAGTCCGCGATCTACCATCACTTCACGTCGAAGGACGAGATCCTCGACCGCGCGCTCGACACCGCACTCGGCGCGCTCGAGGGCGTGCTCGAGCAGACGGATGCCGCGGGCGGGCGCGCCGCCGACCGGCTCGACCTCGTGCTGCGGGGCGCCGTGCACGTGCTCGTCGAGAAGCTGCCCTACGTCACCCTGCTGCTCCGGGTCCGCGGCAACACCGACGTGGAGCGACGCGCCCTCGCGCGCCGGCGTGCGTTCGACAAGCGGGTCACGGCACTCGTGTCCGAGGCGCAGGCCGAGGGGTCACTCCGCAGCGACCTCGACGCGAGCGTCGTGTCGCGCCTCGCCTTCGGCATGATCAACTCGATCGTGGAGTGGTACCGCCCGGGCGGAGCCGAGGACGCCGACACGCTCGCCGACGACGTGGTCGCCGTCGCGCTCGACGGCCTGCGCATGCCGACCTCGAACCGGGTGCAGGAACTGCTCGGCTGACGCGGCCTCCCGGGCGGAGGGGCCGCCCGGCGGAAGGGGGAACCACATGCTCGAACCGCTCGAGGGCCTGCCCGCCGACGTGGTCGGCTTCCGCGCCGTCGGCACCATCGAGGCATCCGACTACCGGGACGTGCTCACGCCTGCGTTCGACGACGCGTTCGAAGAGCACGGCCGCATCAACTGCGTCGTCGTGATGGGCGACGACTTCGACCACGTCTCGCTCGGGGCGATGCTCGAGGACGCGAGGCTCATCAGCATGCCACGCGACGCGTGGGGGCGGTCGGCGTTCGTGACGGACCACGACGGGCTGGCCGGCATCGCCACCGCGTTCGGCGGGCTGGTGCCGGGCGAGTTCCGGGTGTTCCCGCTCGCGAAGCAGGCCGAGGCGGTCGCGTGGGTCGCTGCGGCGGAGCAGCCGACACCTCCCGCCTGATCCGGTCGCGTCAGCGGTCGAGCTGCAGGCGCGACCACGCCAGGGTGCACAACGCGCCGAACACGAGCGGCACGCTGGGCACGGTGAGGAGCGCTGCGGCGGGCTCCGTGTCGGGCGCGATGGCCCAGAGCGCCGGTGCCACGATCGGCACCCAGGTGCCGACGTCGGCGATGGCCAGCACCTGTGCGACGACGATGATCCCGATCGTGGTCGCGATCCCGGGGAGCAGGCCGCGCCCGAGGGTCGACGCCCATGCGGCGGGCACCGCGAGCAGCGCCGTGAGCACCACGAGCACCGGGAGGCGCGCGAGTTCGCCGAACCCCGCGGCATCCGTCGCCCCGTACCCCAGCACGAGGCCGACGCCCGCGACGACGATCGTGAGCAGCACGGCGACCAACACCGACCAGACCGCGAAGACGATGAGCTTGCCGAGGGCGATCGCGGCACGCGGCACGGGCAGGGCGAACAGCGCGGCCACGGTGCCGTCGGCGAACTCGCGCCCGAACATCCAGCTGAGGGCCACGCCGAACGCCGCGAGTCCGCCGGCGGCGGTGACCTGCACGACGATGCCGACGAGGCCGGCCCAGCCGCCCACGCCCGCGAGCGGTCCGAGCTTGGCGATCACCTGCTCCTCGCCGGATGCCACGGCGGCGAGGATCCCGAGCGTCAGGGCGCCGATGCCGACGACGAGGAGCACGGT
>NZ_JBFUCL010000248.1:0-5713 GCF_056405255.1 Agromyces sp. P1_H4
CCGCATGAGGTGCTCGGAGACGTCGCGCGCCGGCACCGGAAGCGGGACCCAGAGGTTGAGGCCGTCGCCGGCTGCGGCCGGGACGCCGAGCGCGCTGAGCCGCGCGGCGAACGCCGCGTTGCGCGCCGCGTAGTGCGCGCCGGCGGCCGTGACGCGGGCCGTGACGTCGGGGTCGGTGACGAGCGAGAGCACGAGGCGCTGCAGCAGGTGGCTCACCCACGTGGTGCCGGGGGTGAGGCGCGTCGCGAGTCGTTCGGCCGTGTCGGGATCGGATGCCGCGACGGCGAGGCACATGTCGGGTCCGAGGAACTTCGACACCGAACGCACGAGCGCCCATCGCCGATGATCTGGGCCGATGAGCGAGCGGAACGGGGTTCGCGACAGCATCGAGAAGTGGTCGTCCTCGATCACGAGCACGTACGGGTGCTCGCGCAGCACCTCGCGAAGCTCCGCGGCCCGCGCCTCCGAGAGGCTCGCCCCGGTGGGGTTCTGCGCCCGGGGCGTGCTCACGACGGCGCGCACGCCCTGCTCCAGCGCGGACCGCAGCCCGGCCACGGTCATGCCCTCGTCGTCGACCGGCACCGGCACGGCACGATACCCTCCGACACGCACGGTGTGGATGCTGGTCAGGAAGCAGGGATCCTCGAGCGCCACGGCGTCGTCGCGCACGAGCGCCTGGGCGAGCAGCCGCTCGACCGCGTCGGCGGCCCCGTTCGTGATCGTGAGCCGGAGGTCGGACGGGGCGAGGTCCCCGCGCATCCACGCGTGCGCCCACTGCTCGAGGCCCGGGTCGATCACGGGCTCGCCGTAGAGCACCGGCCGGCCCGCCATGCCGGCGAGGGCGCGGGACGGGTCGGGGATGAGATCGGGGTCGGGATTCCCGGTCGCCACGTCGCGGAGCACGCTGTCGGGAGCGAAGCCCTCCTGCGCGACGGCGGAGCGGTCGGCGACGTGCGTGCCACCGCGGCCGCGGGTGACGACCATGCCGGCCGAGGTCAGCTGGCGGTACGCCGCGACCGCGGTGTTGCGGTTGACGCCCAGGCTCTCGGCGAGGTTGCGCACGGGGGGCAGCGGATCTCCGGGCTGCAGCCCGCCGCGCTCGATGAGCGCGCGGAYGCTCGCGGCGATGTCCGCGGCCGACCGGCCGGTGATCTCGAGGGTCAGGTCATGATCCATGGGTGCTCCGAATCTCCGTGCCGGACCATGCTATCTTTTGGCCTAGGTCAAGCGGGCGTTCTGTCCGCAGAACTGCGCGATTGCGCGTCATCCGTCGAAAGGACCCCCCGATGAGCACTGTCGAGACCGGCTCCAGCCGCGTGAAGCGCGGCCTCGCCGAGATGCTGAAGGGCGGCGTCATCATGGACGTCGTCACGCCCGAGCAGGCGCGCATCGCCGAGGATGCCGGCGCCGTCGCCGTCATGGCGCTCGAGCGCGTCCCCGCCGACATCCGTGCCCAGGGCGGGGTCGCCCGCATGAGCGACCCCGACCTCATCGAGGCGATCATCGCCGAGGTCTCGATCCCCGTCATGGCGAAGGCCCGCATCGGCCACTTCGTCGAGGCGCAGGTGCTCCAGGCGCTCGACGTCGACTACATCGACGAGTCCGAGGTGCTCTCGCCGGCCGACTACGTGAACCACATCGACAAGTGGGCGTTCAACACGCCGTTCGTCTGCGGCGCCACCAACCTCGGCGAGGCGCTCCGACGCATCAACGAGGGTGCGGCCATGATCCGCTCGAAGGGGGAGGCCGGCACCGGCGACGTCTCCGAGGCGACCAAGCACATCCGCAAGATCACCTCCGAGATCAACCAGCTGAAGTCGATGACGCGCGACGAGCTCTACGTCGCGGCCAAGGACCTCCAGGCGCCGTACGAGCTCGTGGCCGAGATCGCCGAGACCGGCAAGCTCCCCGTGGTGCTCTTCACCGCGGGCGGCGTCGCCACCCCGGCCGACGCGGCCATGATGATGCAGCTCGGCGCCGACGGCGTGTTCGTCGGCTCCGGCATCTTCAAGTCGGGCAACCCCGAGGCCCGCGCCGCGGCCGTCGTCAAGGCGACGACGTTCTACGACGACCCCGCCGTGATCGCCGACGTGTCGCGCGGCCTCGGCGAGGCCATGGTCGGCATCAACGTCGGCGACCTCGCCGCCCCGCACCGTCTCGCCGAGCGCGGCTGGTGACCACCACCCTCCGCAGCGAGTCGATCGGCGCGGGGGAGGAGGCCCCCGGCGGACCTCGCGTCGGCGTGCTCGCCCTGCAGGGCGACTTCCGAGAGCACGCGCACGTGCTCTCGCGGCTCGGTGCGCGCGTCTCGCTGGTGCGCCGGCCGGGTGAGCTCGCCGAGATCGACGGGCTCGTCATCCCCGGCGGCGAGTCGAGCGTCATGGACAAGCTCTCGCGCTCGTTCGGCCTCGCCGAGCCGTTGCAGGACGCGATCGGCGACGGGATGCCGGTCTACGGCACGTGCGCCGGGCTGATCATGCTCGCCGACACAGTGCTCGACGCGATCGCGGGCCAGCAGAGCCTCGGCGGCCTCGACGTGGTGGTGCGGCGCAACGCCTTCGGATCGCAGAACCAGTCGTTCGAGACCGACCTCGACGTCCCGGCGCTCGGCCCCGAGCCGGTGCACGCCGTCTTCATCCGCGGGCCCGTGGTCGACTCGGTCGGCCCCGGGGCGACGCCGCTCGCGCAGCTCGAGGATGGACGCGTGGTCGCGGTGGAGCAGGGCAACCTGCTCGGCACGAGCTTCCATCCCGAGATCACGGGGGAGTACCGGTTCCACGAGTACTTCCTCGGCAAGGTTCGCGAGCGGCGCGTCGCCGCCGCGGGGTGACACGGGGATCGGCGGCCGGGACTATGGTCGCGTCATGACCCAGTACATCGCCCTGCTGCGAGGCGTGAACGTCGGYGGCGTGACCGTGAAGTCCGCCGAGCTGCGCGACCTGTTCGCCGGGCTCGGCTTCGACGGCGTGCGCACCGTGCTCGCGAGCGGGAACGTCGTCTTCGAGGCCCCGTCGCGCGACGCCCGAGCCGCGATGAAGTCTCGCATCGAGCACGGTCTGCGCGACCGGTTCGGCTACGACGCGTGGATCGTGCTGATCACCCGGGCCGAGCTCGAGCGCGCCATCGAGGCGTTCCCCTTCGACGCCGACGATGCGAAGCGCCAGCCATGGGTGATCTTCGCCGCCGAACCGGCCGTCGCCGCCGAGCTCATTGGCTTCGCCGACCAAGCCGATCCCGACGTCGACCCCCTCGCCGTGGGCGACGGGGTCGTCTACTGGAACCCGGTCAAGGGCACGACCGTCGACACCCCGTTCGCCAAGCTGCTGTCGAAGGCGACGTACAAGCCCGTCACGACGAACCGCAACCTCCGCACGCTCCGCAAGATCCTCGGCTGAAGCCCGTCGCCGCGGCATCCGCCCGTCGACCGGTTGCCGCCCGGCCGCTGCCATACAATGGTTCGTCGGCGGATGCACCCGCCGCGAAGCGATTCAGGAGCATCATGTCCGGGCATTCCAAGTGGGCGACGACCAAGCACAAGAAGGCCGTCATCGACCAGCGACGGGCGAAGTCGTTCGCCAAGCTCATCAAGAACATCGAGGTCGCAGCCAAGATGGGCGGTGCCGACCTCTCGGGCAACCCGACGCTGGTCGACGCCGTGCAGAAGGCGAAGAAGACGTCGGTGCCCAACGACAACATCGACCGCGCCATCAAGCGCGGTGCCGGGCTCACCGGTGAGTCGATCGAGTACACGACGATCATGTACGAGGGCTACGGCCCCAACGGCGTCGCACTGCTCATCGAGTGCCTCACCGACAACAAGAACCGCGCGGCCGCCGAGGTGCGCACCCTCATGAGCCGCAACGGCGGCACCATGGCCGACCCGGGCAGCGTCGCCTACAACTTCGCGCGCAAGGGCGTCATCGTCGTCCCCTCCGAGGGGACCACCGAAGACGACATCCTCGCCGCGGTGCTCGACGCGGGCGCCGAGGAGGTCAACGACGAGGGCGACACCTTCGAGGTGATCACCGAGGCATCCGACATGGTCGCGGCCCGTACCGCCCTGCAGGAGGCCGGCATCGACTACGACTCGGCGGATGCCGCGTTCGTGCCGAACCTCAAGGTCGAGGTCGACGCCGACACGGCGCGCAAGGTGTTCCGCCTCATCGACGCGCTGGAGGACAGCGACGACGTGCAGAACATCTACAGCAACTTCGACCTCTCGGCCGAGGTGCAGGCCGAGCTCGAAGCCGAGGACTAGGCCGATCGCCGTGCGCGTGCTGGGCATCGACCCGGGGCTCACGCGCTGCGGCGTGGGCGTGGTCGACGTCGAGCCCAATCGCACCGCACGACTCGTCGACGTGATCGTGCTGCGTTCGCCGGCCGACCTCGACACGCCGAGGCGCCTCGCCCGCATCGCCGACGGCCTCGAGGCGATCCTCGAGGAGCACCGGCCGCAGGCCGTCGCGCTCGAGCGCGTGTTCGCACGCAGCGACGTGTCGACCATCATGGGCACCGCGCAGATCTCCGGCGTGGCGATGCTGATCGCGGCCCGGCGGGCGCTGCCGGTGGCGCTGCACACGCCGAGCGAGGTCAAGGCCGCCATCACGGGCTACGGCCGTGCCGACAAGGCGCAGGTCGGCGCCATGGTGGCCCGCATCCTCGGACTCGAGGAGGTCCCGAAGCCGGCGGATGCCGCGGACGCGCTGGCCCTCGCGATCTGCCACGCCTGGCGCACCGGGGGAGTGGCGGGCGCGGCCGTGCTCGACGCCGCCGCGCCGCCCGTTCCGGGCACCACGCTCACTCCGGCCCAGCGGGCGTGGATCGCCGCCGAGCGTTCCGCTGCGGTGTCGGGGGCGGCCCGTAGGGTGAAGGAGTGATCTCCTCTCTCCGCGGCCCCGTCCTGACGGCGGCAGGCAGTTCGATCGTGATCGAGGTCGGCGGGGTCGGATTCCACGTCAACACGACGCCCGCGTTCGCCCTCGCCTGCCGCGAGGGGCATGAGGCCTCGGTGCACACGAGCCTCGTGGTGCGGGAGGACGCGCTGACCCTCTTCGGGTTCGCCTCCCGCGACGAGCTCGACGTGTTCGAGTTGCTGCTCGGTGTCACGGGCGTCGGCCCGAAGTCGGCCCTCGGCGTGCTCTCCGCCCTCTCGCCCGACCAGGTGGCCGCGGCCGTGCAGGGCGACGACGACGCCGTCTTCCGCAAGGTCAGCGGCATCGGCCCGAAGACGGCGAAGCTCATCACCCTCTCCCTCGCCGGCAAGCTCGTGGCGCGGCCCTCCGGCCCCACCGCGGCGCCCGTCGTGACCGGCGGGGTCGCCGAGAGCGTGCTCGCCGCGCTGACCGGGCTCGGCTGGTCCGAGCGGGTCGCCGCCGAGGCGGTCGACGAGACGATGGCCACGGCATCCGAGGCCGAGGCCGGCTCCGTCCCGTCCGTGCTCCGGCTCACCCTCGCTCGGCTCGGCCCGGCGCAGCACGCGGGGCGGGCGCGGTGACCGCGAACGGCGTCGACGACGGCGACCTCGTCGGGGTCGACCTCACCGACCCGATCCTCGCGTCCGAGGCCGAGCTCGCCTTCGAGGGCGCCCTGCGTCCCCGGAGCCTCGCCGAGTTCGTGGGCCAGACGCGCGTGCGGGGCCAGCTCCAGCTCCTCCTGACCGCGGCCACCCTGCAGCAGCGCACGCCCGATCACATCCTGCTCGCCGGGCCCCCGG
>NZ_JBFUCL010000249.1:0-5712 GCF_056405255.1 Agromyces sp. P1_H4
CGGATGCCGCGAGCCGCACGGGTTCGCAACGCTCCGTCGCTCGGCCGCACCAGACGACCGCCCCGGGTACCGCAATTCCGTGCCGGCACCCGGGGCGGTCCCACGCCCGCACGCGGCATCCGCCCATCACCTGACCGGACGCTCGGCTCACGCCCCCGTGAAGACCAGCCAGAGCAGCAGGCCGTTCAGGGTGATGAGGAACACGGATGCCGCGACGCCGGCGGCCGTCGTGCCCCAGTGGTTCGCGTAGCGCCCGAGCACGCTGCGTCGCGCGGTGACGGACACGAGCGGGATGAGTGCGAACGGGATGCCGAACGAGAGCACGACCTGGCTGAGCACGAGCGAGACCGTGGGGTCGAAGCCGAGCGCGAGGATGACGAGCGCGGGGATGAGCGTGACGAGGCGGCGCGCTATCAGGGGCACGCGCACGTGCAGCAGCCCGCGCATGATCTCGGCGCCCGCGTAGGCGCCGACCGAGGTCGAGGCGAGCCCCGAGGCGAGCAGGCCGACCGCGAAGAGGGTGGCGACGAGCGGACCGAGCGAGACCTGCAGGGCGGCGTACGCGCCCTCGAGGCTGTTCGTGCCGGCGACGCCGGCGAGGTTCGCGGCGGCGAGCAGCAGGATGCAGAGGTTCACGGTGCCGGCGATCGCCATCGCGATCGAGACGTCCCAGCGGGTGGCCACGAGCAGGCGGCGGGTGGGGATGCGGCGCCCGGCCTCGACGGGGTCGCCCGCGTCTGCCGCGACATCCGCCGGCGGCTCCCCGAAGGGGCGCGCCTGGGGCGAGAAGCGGTCGCGGCTCAGGGCGGAGTGCGCGTAGATGGCGTGCGGCATGATCGTGGCGCCGAGGATGGATGCCGCGAGCAGCACCGAGTTGGCGTCGGCGAACCGCGGCACGAGCCCGCCGATGACCCCGGCGGCGTCTGGCGGGGCGACGAAGACGCCGACGCTGAAGCCGATCGTGATGATGACGAGCAGGCCGATGATCACGAACTCGAACGGTCGTGCTCCGCGGCGCGACTGGATGACGAGGAGCACGAGCGAGACGCCGCCCGTGATGAGGCCGCCCCAGACGAGCGGGATCCCGAAGAGCAGGTTGAGCGCGACCGCCCCGCCGATGACCTCGGCGAGATCGGTGGCCATGGCGACGAGCTCTGCCTGCAGCCAGTAGGCCCGCCGTCCCCAGCGGTTGCCGATGCGTTCGCCGAGCACTTCGGGGAGGCTCTTGCCGGTGACGACGCCGAGCTTGGCCGAGAGGTACTGGATGAGCCACGCCATGGTGTTGCCGAGCACCACCACCCAGACGAGCAGGTAGCCGTATTGCGCTCCGGCCGTCATGTTGCTTGCGACATTGCCCGGATCGAGGTAGGCGACGCCCGCCACGAGCGCCGGGCCGATCAGCCAGGCGAGCCGCGGCAGCGAGGCCGGCGGGCCGCCGGCTGCCGTCGCAGCCGCCCGCGTCGGGGACCGCGTCGTCGCGGCATCCGCTGATTTAGGCATGCCGAAAGATTACCCGGATTTCGGTGACCCGAAAAGACTGATGGCGTCGCCGGGACAGGAGTATGGTGCGTCGCATCGGGCGGCCTGCACTGGGCCGGGGCCTCACCATGTTGGGGCGCATCGTGGTCGTCCGGCACATCACCCGGAGGTGGAACATCATGAAACGAGCAGTCATCGGCTGCGCCGTCGCACTGGGCCTCGTGCTCGGTGGCGGTGCCGGAGCGGCATTCGCCGGCGAGACCGGCGGCCATGGCCAACCAGTCCCTGGAGCGGAGACGGCCAATTCGGCCTGCGCCTACTCCGGGCGGGATGTGCCCGATGCGATGGAGGGCAACCCGCCCGGCTTCGATGACGACTTCGTCACCGGCGGCCACGTGCAGAGCTACGGCCAGTGGGTCCGCGGCGGATACAAGGACGCCGTGCCGAGCCCCGGTGACGCCTGCCGTGGCGGCGTCGAGTTCGGAGGTTGATGCGCTTCCGCACCACCAACCGACCCCGGCGTGAGCGCGCCGGGGTCGGCCTCATCCCACCCGGCTAGCCTTGCCTCGTGGATACAACCGACCCCAGCCGCGACGTCGACGCGCATGAGCGAGTGGATGCCGCGGAACCGACGGAACCCGCCGAGCCGACCCTTCCGCACGGCGTCGGCCCGTGGCCAGGCGGGCCCTCCGCGTGGCCGGCCGATCCGCACTTCGACCCCGAGCTGCTCGAGCGCGGCGACACCCGCAACGTCGTCGATCGCTATCGGTACTGGCGCATGGAGGCGATCGTCGTCGACCTCGACACGCGGCGGCATCCGTTCCATGTCGCCATCGAGAACTGGCAGCACGACATGAACATCGGCTCGATCGTGCGCACCGCGAACGCGTTCGCCGCCGACACCGTGCACATCATCGGGCGCCGTCGCTGGAACAAGCGGGGCGCCATGGTCACCGACCGATACCAGCACCTCCTGTACCACCCGGATGTCGCCGCCTTCGCCGAGTGGGCGCACGCGACATCCGTGCCCATCGTGGCCGTCGACAACGTCGAGGGCGCCGTGCCCATCGAGGCGTTCGAGTGGCCCGAGCGCTGCGTGCTGCTCTTCGGCCAGGAGGGTCCGGGGCTCTCCGCCGAGGCGACCGCCGCAGCCGACGCCGTCGTCGAGATCACGCAGTACGGGTCGACCCGGTCGCTCAACGCGAGCGCCGCCGCCGCCATCGCGATGCACTCGTGGGTGCTCATGCACGCGGTGCGCTGAGCGTAGGTTGGGGGGCATGGTCGAGCAGAGCGAACGCGGCGTGCCCATCACCTCCGTGAGCGAACTGGAGGAGATCGTCGGCAGGCCCTTGCCGGCCGCTGCCGGCAAGTCCCGGTCCCGCCTGCACGAGGTCGACCTCGCCTGGCTCGCGGCGGCACCCCTCGCGTTCGTCGCGACCTCCGACGAGCACGGCGCCCTCGACGTGTCACCCAAGGGCGATCCGGCCGGGTTCGCGACCGTGCTCGACGACACCACGATCGCCCTCCCCGAGCGGCCGGGCAACCGCCGCGCAGACGGCTTCCACAACATCCTCCGCAACCCTCGCGTCGGGCTGATCTTCGTCATCCCGGGGCGGGGCGACACACTGCGCATCAACGGTCGCGCGACGATCGTGCGCGACGCCCCGTTCCTCGACCGCATGGTGGTGCGCGGCCACAGGCCCGCCCTCGCCATGCTCGTCGACATCGAGGAGGTGTTCTTCCACTGCTCGAAGGCGTTCCTGCGCTCCAAGGCCTGGCAGCCCGAGACGTGGACGCCCGATGCCGCACCGCGCCGGGCCGTCATCGCGCAGGCCGTCGAACGCCAGGACGAGTCGCTCGACGCGCTCGACGAGTACTACGGCCCCCGGTACGCCGAGGGCATCTACGGCTGAAGCCGCCGTCTCGGCGGGCGCCCGCCACGCGGCATCCGTCGCCCTCGTGCGCGTGTCGATGGGCCCGCGGATGCCGCGGCCGACCAGACTTGTGACGATGCCCGTCGTCGACAACGCGATCTACTCGGGCGGCCGCCGGGTCGCCACCCCCGCCTCGCTCGAGGAGACCTTCGAGACCCGTGAGGCGCACGGCGGCTTCGCGTGGATCGGGCTGTACCGCCCCACCGACGGCGAGCTCGACGCCCTCGCGAGCGAGTTCGGCCTGCACCCGCTCGCCGTCGAGGACGCGAAGAAGGGGCACCAGCGGGCCAAGCTCGAGCGCTACGGCGAGAGCCTCTTCGTCGTGCTGCGGCCCGCCCGCTACCTCGACGCCCAGGAGCAGGTGGAGTTCGGCGAGCTGCACGTGTTCATCGGGCCCGACTTCGCCATCACCATCCGCCGCGCCGAGTCCCCCGACCTCGCCAGCGTGCGCCACCGGCTCGAGTCCTCGCCCGACCTGCTCGCGAAGGGGCCGGAGGCGGTGCTCTACGCGGTGCTCGACGAGGTCGTCGACGAGTACTCGCCGGTCGACGCGGGCCTCGAGAACGACATCGACGAGATCGAGGAGCAGCTGTTCTCGGGCGACCCCGAGGTGACCCGGCGCATCTACGACCTGGCGAGCGAGGTCATGGAGTTCCAGCGGGCGACCCGACCGCTGGTGGCCATGTTCGACGGCCTCGAGCGGGGCTTCGAGAAGTACGCCGTCGACCTCGAGCTGCAGCGGTACCTGCGGGACGTGAAGGACCACGTCATCCGGATCATCGAGCGCGGCGACACGTTCCGCCAGCTGCTCCAGAACGCGCTGCAGGTGCACTCGACGCTGGTGGCGCAGCGGCAGAACGAGGAGACCCGGGTGCTCTCCGAGACGGCGCTCGCGCAGAGCGAGCAGTCGAAGAAGATCTCCAGCTGGGCCGCCATCATCTTCGCGCCGAGTCTCATCGCCGCCGTCTACGGCATGAACTTCCGGTACATGCCCGAGCTCGGCCAGCCGTGGGGCTACCCGTTCGCGATCGCGCTCATGCTCGGCTTCGCCGGCGGCCTCTACCTCGTCTTCAAGCGCAAGGGCTGGCTCTGAGCGGATGCCGCGGCTAGCGTTGCCGGCATGACCGAGATCACCGACGATCTGCCCGCCCGTCTGCTGCACGAGGAACACGCCGGATGGAAGGCGATCCTCGACGGTCGCGGCGGCGAGCACTACCAGCGCGCGATGACCCGCGACGCGCTCATGGTCGTCGAGGGGGCGATGCTCGGCCGTGACGAGATCCTCGCCGCGTTCCGCACCACCCCGCCGTGGGAGTCGTACGAGTTGCACGAGCCCGCCGTCATCCGCCTCGGCGACCACGCCGGCGTGGTCGTGTACCGCGCGGTGGCGCGGCGTGGCGACGACACGGTGAACCTCCGCATGTCGACGACCTACCTCTACGACGACGGCGCCTGGCACGTCGCCGCGCACCAGCAGACGCCCGCCTGACGGCTGAGGCCGGCCGCGGCATCCGCTCAGCCGATGAGGCTCGGCTGCAGGTCGCGCAGGGTGCGATAGTGCGTCATGCGGGTGACGCCGACGGCGGCGAGCACGAGGGCGCCCACCAGCCAGGCCAGGAGCACGAGCGCGTCGACCCCGGCGCGCGACAGGTCGCCGCCGTACATGAACTGCCGCATCGCGTCGACGACGTAGCCCATCGGCAGCACGTGGTGCAGCGCGGCGAGCGGTGCCGGCAGCGTCTGCCACGGGAACGTGCCGCCCGCGGTGACGAGCTGCAGCACCATGAGCACGAGCCCGAGGAACTGCCCGACCGACCCGAGCCACACGTTGAGAGCGAGGATGATCGCCGCGTACGTGACCGACGCCAGCAGCATGACCCCGAGGGTGCCGACCGGGTTCGCCATCGGGAAGCCGAGGGTCACGGCGAGCACGACGAAGAGCATCACCATCTGCACCGCACCGAGGAGGCCGGGAGTGAGCCAGCCGGCAAGCGTGACACGGATCGGGGAGTGCAGCGCGGTCACCGCCCGTCGCGAGATCGGCTTCACGATGAGGAACAGCGCGTAGATGCCGATCCAGCCGGCGAGCGCCGCGAAGAACGGGGCGAGGCCCGCGCCGTAGTTGCCGGCCTGGGTCAGCGCCGACGTGTGCAGGGCGATCGGATCCGAGATGGTGTCGGCCTGCGCGTCGCGGGTGGCCTGGTCGGAGTCGGGGATGGCGGCGACGCCGTCGTCGAGCCCGTCGCGCAGGGTGCCCGTGCCGTCGCGGAGCGTGTCGAGCCCGCCCTCGAGGGTGCCG
>NZ_JBFUCL010000250.1:0-5686 GCF_056405255.1 Agromyces sp. P1_H4
GCTCTGGCGAGCCGAGCCAGCTCGGCACCCGGATCGGTGTCATGCGCCGGATCGGGCTCATTCTCCGGCTCCGCCGCGTCGTCGAGTCGCTCGCGCAGCTCTCCGAGCGTCGCCTCGGCGATGCGCGCGACGAGGTCGTCGCGGTTGCGGATGCGCTTGTAGAGGGACGGAGCGCGGACGCCCACTCGCTCGGCGACCGCCTGCATGGTCAGGCCGTCGAGGCCGTCGGACTCGAGCAGCGCTCGACCGGCGTCGACGATCGCCTCGAGCGAGGTCCGGTCGGGTGTGGGCACGGCGACTCCGATCGTCTTTAGCTATTGACCGTAGCCATCATAGCTATGTAGCATAGCCATCGTCCACCCCTGAACATGAGATCGGATCCCGCGATGCAACTGGCACCCTCACTCCACCGCATCGGCAACGACGTCGTCGCCGTGTACCTCGTCGACACCCCCCAGGGCGTCACCGTCATCGACGCCGGCCTCGCCGGTCAGTGGAAGGAGTTCACGGCCGAGCTCGCCGCTATGGGCCGATCGGTCGACGACGTCCGCGGCGTCGTGCTCACGCACGGCGACGGCGACCACATCGGCTTCGCCGAGCGACTCCGGCGCGATCACGGCGTGCCCGTCTTCGTGCACGAGGCCGACGCGGCACGCGCGCGCGGCGAGGTCTCCACCAAGCCCGAGTGGGGCCACATGAAGATCGGCGCCACCGTGGGCTTCCTGTGGTACGCGCTCCGCAAGAACGGCATGCGCACCACGCCGCTCGCCGAGGTGGTCGCCGTGCACGACGGCGACGTGCTCGACCTTCCCGGTGCACCCCGCGTGATCGGCATGCCCGGGCACTCCCCCGGCAGCATCGCCATCCACGTCCCCGTCGTCGACGCCGTGTTCGTCGGCGACGCGCTCACCACCCGGCACGTGCTCACCGGCGAACGGGGTCCGCAGCCGGCGCCCTTCACCGACGATCCCCACGAGGCGATCGAATCGCTCCAGCGCCTCGTCGGGCTGGGCACGACCTGGGTCCTGCCCGGTCACGGCACGCCCTGGAACGGCGGGATCGACGAGGCCGTGCGCGAGGTCACGCAGGCGGCCGCGGCATCCGGTTCCTGAACCCGATCACATGCGGAAGAGGCCGAACCGGGGCTCGGGCAGCGGCGTGCGACTCGCGAGCTCGAGCGCCATGGCCAGCACGGTGCGGGTGTCGGCGGGATCGATGATGCCGTCGTCCCAGAGCCGCGCCGTCGAGTGGTAGGGGCTCCCCTGCTGCTCGTACTGCTCGCGGATGGGCGCCCGGAACGCCTGCTCCGCAGCATCCGGCCACTCCTCGCCCTTCACCGCGAGCTGGTCGCGCTTCACGGTCGCGAGCACGGATGCCGCCTGCTCGCCTCCCATCACCGAGATGCGGGCGTTCGGCCACATGAAGAGGAAGCGCGGCGAGTAGGCGCGCCCGCACATGGAGTAGTTGCCGGCGCCGAACGACCCGCCGATGACGACCGTGAGCTTCGGAACGCGGGTCGTGGCCACGGCGGTGACCATCTTCGCGCCGTGCTTGGCGATGCCGCCGGCCTCGGCGTCGCGGCCGACCATGAACCCCGAGATGTTCTGGAGGAACACGAGCGGGATGCCGCGCTGGTCGCACAGCTCGATGAAGTGGGCGCCCTTCATGGCCGACTCGCTGAAGAGCACGCCGTTGTTCGCGACGATGCCCACCGGGTGTCCGTCGAGGTGTGCGAAGCCCGTGACGAGCGTGTCGCCGTAGTCGGGCTTGAACTCGCTGAACTCGCTGTCGTCGACGAGCCGGGCGATGACCTCGTGGACGTCGTACGGCTGCTGCACGTCGACCGGCACGGCAGCCGTGAGGTCGGCAGGATCGACGGCGGGCGGCCGCGACTCGCGGACCGTCCAGGCCCGCGCGGGCGGAGCGGGCAGCGTCGCCACCATGTCGCGGACGAGCTCGAGGGCGTGCTCGTCGTCGTCGGCGAGGTGATCGGTGACCCCCGAGATGCGGGAGTGCAGCTCGCCGCCGCCGAGCTCCTCGGGCGTGACGACCTCGCCGATGGCCGCCTTCACGAGCGGCGGCCCGCCCAGGAAGATCGTGCCCTGGTCGCGCACGATGACGCTCTCGTCGCTCATGGCGGGCACGTAGGCGCCGCCGGCCGTGCACGAGCCCAGCACGGCCGCGAGCTGCGGGATGCGCTGCGACGACAGTTGCGCCTGGTTGTAGAAGATGCGGCCGAAGTGGTCGCGGTCGGGGAACACCTCGTCCTGCTTCGGGAGGAACGCGCCGCCCGAGTCCACGAGGTAGACGCACGGGAGGCGGTGCTGCTCGGCGACCTCCTGCGCACGGAGATGCTTCTTCACCGTCATCGGGTAGTACGTGCCGCCCTTGACCGTCGCGTCGTTGCAGACGACCACCACCGGTCGGCCCTGCACGAGCCCGACGCCCGTGATGATGCCCGCACCCGGCGAATCGCCGCCGTACATGCCGTCGGCCGCGAGCGGTGAGAGCTCGAGGAACGGGCTCCCCTCGTCGAGCAGCCGGTCGACGCGGTCGCGCGGCAGCAGCTTGCCCCGGGCGACGTGCCGCTCACGGGAGGACTCGGGCCCGCCGAGCGCCGCGGTGGCGAGCTTCTCGCGGAGTTCGCGAACGAGCTCGGCGTGCGCCTCGGCGTTGCGGCGCGCCGTGTCGCTCGAGGGGTCGATGCCCGTCGTGAGGGTCGTCATCCGCGCCGCCTGTCTTCGTCGACCGCGCGCCTCTTGTGCGGAGCACGGAATTTCGGTTAGTGTGCACTAACTCGATTCCCGATGTTAGCGAGCACCCACCGACATGGCAAGCACCCTCGACGAGGCCGGCACCGGCGCAGCGACGGCCCGCACGGCCGACGCCGACGCCGCGGTTGAGGCCGATGCGCCGGCCGACGTCTCCAGGGCCGCACCGTCCGACGGTGCCCCCGACGCCATGCCGCTGACCGAGCGCAGTCGCCAGAAGGCCGACCGTCGCGCCGCGATCCTCGGGGCCGCCGCCACGCTCTTCGCCGAACGCGGATACGCGGGCGTCACCATCGAAGACCTCGGCGCGGCGGTCGGCGTGAGCGGACCGGCCGTGTACCGGCACTTCCCCGGCAAGGCCGCCGTGCTCGCGGCGATCCTGCAGGGCGCCAGCCGGTCACTGCTCGACGGCGCCGAGCGGGTCCTCGCCTCCGCCGACGAGCCCCGCGACGCACTGCGCGCCCTCATCCGCTTCCACGTCGACTTCGCCCTCGGCGAGGCCGACGTCATCGTCGTGCAGGACCGCGAGCTCGGGCAGCTCGACCGCGGCGCACGCCACGAGGTGCGTTCGCTGCAGCGACGCTACGTCGAGCACTGGGTCGACACCCTCTCCCGACTCCGGCCCGATCGGGCCGAGGCGGAGCTCAGGTTCCGGGCACACGCCGCCTTCGGACTCCTGAACTCCACTCCGCACAGCGCCCGCATCCCCGGGCGCCGACCGGCCGACGGCACCATCCGCGGCATCCTGGAGGAGATGACATGGGCGAGCCTCATGTCGTGACCCTGCGCGCGACCCGCGACGGGGATCTCGATGCACTCTTCGCGTTCGAGCAGGACGAGGCGGCGGTGCGCATGGCCGCCTTCACCGCGCCCGACCCGAGCGACCGCGCGACGTTCGACGCCCACTGGCGGCGACTCCTCGCCGATCCCTCGGTCGACGCCCGCACGGTCCGGGCCGACGGCGAAATCGTGGGCAGCATCGCGCGCTGGTACGAGGACGGGGCCGCTGAGATCACCACCTGGATCGACCCGGCCCAATGGAATCGCCACATCGCGACGCGGGCGATGCGCCTCTTCCTCGACACGCTGGGCGAACGACCCGTGCGGGCTCGCGTTGCCGCCGACAACGCGGCATCCATCGCCGTGCTCGAGAAGCTCGGGTTCGAGCAGGTCGGCACGGCGGTGAGCTACGCCAACGCGCGCGGCACCGAGATCGAGGAGCGGATCTACCGCCTCGGCTGAGCCCGCCGCCGCTACAGTGGCGGCGTGAGCGACTACGAGGTGCTGGAGATGGGCGGACTCGACGAGTGGCGCGGCCACTACGGCGGATTCCGGCCCGAGAGTTCGCGCGACGGCCGACGCGTGATCGACCACGACCTGACCATGCAGTACATCGGCATGACGGCCAACGCGCTCGAGCCGGGCGAGGAGGCGGGCTACTGGCACATGCACGCACGCATCGAGGAGGTCTACGTCTTCCTCGACGGTCGCGGGCAGATGGGCCTCGACGACGACGTCGTCGACGTCGGCGCCGGCACGGTCGTGCGGGTCGGACAGGGGGTGTGGCGCACCTGGCGCTGCGCGCCCGACAGCGCCGAGCAGCTGCGCTGGCTGTGCATCCGCGCCGGCGGCTCCGAGCTGCCGCACTTCCCCGACGACAGCACCCGCGACACCGAGCGCCCCGCGCCCTGGTAGCGGCGCCGCCCCCCGCGCGCCCCGCCACCTGGGAGCAGCGCCGTCGCAGCGGCGGGCTCAGACGGGCTTCGCGCCCTGCTCGTCGGCGAGTTCGCGGATGCGTCGCGCGAGCGCCACGTCGCGGCTCGTCACGCCGCCCACGTCGTGCGAGCTGAGCTCGAACGAGATGCGCCCCCACCCGAGGTGCACGTCGGGGTGGTGGTCCGCGGCATCCGCCTCGAGCGCGACCGCGTCGAGCAGGCGCACCGCGCTCGCGAAGTCGGCGGTGCGGAACGCCCCGACCAGGTGGTCTTCGTGGGTGAACCCCGACCCGTCGAGTTCGGAGCCGGTCTCGGCCGGCGAGAGGATGACGCGCGGATCATGCATGCGCCCATCCTCCCGCCGATGCGGTGATCACGCCATCGTGAGGGCGAGACCCGGTTCACGCAGGATGGCGCCGATGTCGGCGAGGAACGTCGACCCCTGCTCGCCGTCGACGAGCCGGTGGTCGAACGACAGCGAGAGCGTCATGACCTCGCGCAGCGCGATCTCGCCGCGGTGCTCCCACGGCTGGCGTCGCACGGCGCCCATGGCGAGGATCGCGGCCTCCCCCGGGTTCAGGATCGGCGTGCCGGCATCGATCCCGAAGACGCCGATGTTCGTGATCGACAGGGTGCCCCCGCTCAGGTCGACGGGCTGCGTGCGCCCGGCACGTGCGGTCTCGGCGAGCGCGGYGATCGCGTCGGCGAGGTCRATGAGGGTCATCCGCTCGGCCCGCTTGACGTTGGGCACCACGAGGCCCCGCCCGGTCGCCGCCGCGATGCCGAGGTTCACGCCGCCGAAGCGCACGATCTCCTGGGCGTCCTCGTCCCAGCGGGAGTTCACCTCGGGGGTGCGACGGGCGGCGATGCACACGGCCTTCGCCACCACCGTGAGCGGCGTCACCTTGTGCCCCGCGAAGGCGCGGTCGTCACGGATGCCGCGGAGGAGCTCCATCGTGGCCGTCACGTCGATCGTGAGGAACTCGGTCACGTGCGGCGCGGTGAAGGCACTGCGCACCATGGCGGCGGCGGTGTGCTTGCGCACGCCCTTGATCGGGATGCGGGTCTCCTCGAGGCCTGTCCCGTCGCCACCTGCCGGCCCGCTCGCGGCGACGACGTCGGGGGCGTGCGCCGGGGCGGTGGCGCCGGATGCCGCTGCCTCGACGTCGCCGCGGGTGATGAGCCCGCGCTCCCCCGTAC
>NZ_JBFUCL010000251.1:0-5660 GCF_056405255.1 Agromyces sp. P1_H4
GGGCCGGACCGCCCGGCACGGCGCAGGGGGAACGGCCTGCCGGTGCCACGACGAAGGGCCGGTGCATCGCACCGGCCCTTCGTCGTGGTCTGCGTCAGCGCCTCAGGGCTTGCCGCGCATGATGGCCTGCTTGACCTCGGCGATCGCCTTGGTCACCTCGATGCCGCGGGGGCAGGCGTCGGTGCAGTTGAAGGTCGTGCGGCAGCGCCACACGCCCTCCTTGTCGTTCAGGATGTCGAGGCGCACGGATGCCGCGTCGTCGCGCGAGTCGAAGATGAACCGGTGCGCGTTGACGATCGCCGCGGGGCCGAAGTACTGGCCGTCGGTCCAGAACACCGGGCACGACGAGGTGCACGCCGCGCAGAGGATGCACTTCGTGGTGTCGTCGAAGATCTCGCGCTTCGCGATCGACTGGATGCGCTCCTTGCCGGCCTCGGGCGTCGAGTTCGCGATGAGGAACGGCTGCACCTCGCGGTAGCTCGCGAAGAACGGCTCCATGTCGACGACGAGGTCCTTCTCGAGCGGAAGGCCCTTGATCGCCTCGACGTAGATGGGCTTCGAGATGTCGAGGTCCTTGATGAGGGTCTTGCACGCGAGCCGGTTGCGGCCGTTGATGCGCATCGCGTCGGACCCGCAGATGCCGTGGGCGCACGAACGGCGGAACGTGAGCGAGCCGTCCTGCTCCCACTTGATCTTGTGCAGGGCATCGAGCACCCGGTCGGTGGGGTACATCTCGACGTCGAAGTCCTGCCAACGCGGCTCGGTGTCGACATCGGGGTCGAAGCGGCGGATCAGGAACGTGACGGTGAACGACTGGATGGCGGCATCCGTCGACTGGGCCTCGAGCGTGGCGGTGGTCACGTCAGTACTTCCTCTCCATCGGCTGGTAGCGGGTGATGGTCACGGGTTTCCAGTCGAGCCGGATGTGGTCGTCGGCGAGCGAGGAGTGCGCGTCGCCCGACAGGTAGGCCATCGTGTGCTGCATGTAGTTCACGTCGTCGCGGTTCGGGAAGTCGTCGCGCATGTGGCCGCCGCGGCTCTCCTTGCGGTTGCGGGCCGAGAAGACGACGACCTCGGCGAGGTCGAGGAGGAAGCCGAGCTCGACCGCCTCGAGGAGGTCGGTGTTGAACCGCTTGCCCTTGTCCTGGACAGCGATGTTCCGGTAGCGGTCGCGCAGCCCGGCGATCACGTTCGTGACATGCGCCAGGGACTCGTCGGTGCGGAACACCTGTGCACCCTTGTCCATCTCGTCCTGCAGCTCCTTGCGGATCGCGGCGATCCGCTCGGTGCCGTTCGAGTCGCGCAGCAGCTGCAGCATGCGCCGGATGTCGCCGGCGGGGTCGTCGGGCAGCGGCACGAAGTCGGCCGTCTGCACGTACTCGACCGCGTTGCGGCCGGCCCGCTTGCCGAAGACGTTGATGTCGAGCAGCGAGTTGGTGCCGAGGCGGTTGGATCCGTGCACCGAGACGCAGGCGCACTCGCCGGCGGCGTACAGGCCGGGTACGACGGTGGTGTTGTCGCGCAGCACCTCGGCGGCGACGTTGGTGGGGATGCCGCCCATCGCGTAGTGCGCGGTCGGCATGACCGGGACGGGCTCGTACACCGGGTCGACGCCGAGGTAGGTGCGCGCGAACTCGGTGATGTCGGGGAGCTTCGTCTCGAGCACCTCGGCGCCGAGGTGGGTGCAGTCGAGCAGCACGTAGTCCTTGTGCGGCCCGGCGCCGCGGCCCTCCGCCACCTCCTGCACCATGCAGCGGGCGACGATGTCGCGCGGGGCGAGGTCCTTGATGGTGGGTGCGTATCGCTCCATGAACCGCTCACCGGAGGCGTTGCGGAGGATCGCGCCCTCGCCGCGGGCGCCCTCGGTGAGGAGGATGCCGAGGCCGGCCAGGCCGGTCGGGTGGAACTGGAAGAACTCCATGTCCTCGAGCGGCAGGCCCTTGCGCCAGATGATGCCGACGCCGTCGCCGGTGAGGGTGTGCGCGTTGGAGGTGGTCTTGTAGATCTTCCCGAAGCCGCCAGTGGCGAAGATGATCGCCTTGGCCTGGAAGACGTGCAGCTCGCCGGTGGCGAGCTCGTAGGCGACGATGCCCGAGGGCTGCTCGACGCCGTCGACCTCGGTCATCACGAGGTCGAGCGCGTAGTACTCGTTGTAGAACTCGATGCCGAGCTTCACGCAGTTCTGGAACAGCGTCTGCAGGATCATGTGGCCCGTGCGGTCGGCCGCGTAGCACGCGCGGCGCACCGGTGCCTTGCCGTGGTCGCGCGTGTGGCCGCCGAAGCGCCGCTGGTCGATCTTGCCCTCGGGCGTGCGGTTGAACGGCAGGCCCATGTTCTCGAGGTCGATGACCGCGTCGATGGCCTCCTTGGCGAGGATCTCGGCGGCGTCCTGGTCGACGAGGTAGTCGCCGCCCTTGACGGTGTCGAAGGTGTGCCACTCCCAGCTGTCCTCTTCGACGTTGGCGAGCGCGGCGGCCATGCCGCCCTGCGCCGCGCCCGTGTGGGACCGCGTCGGGTAGAGCTTCGAGATGACAGCCGTGCGCGCACCGGGGCCGGCCTCGATCGCCGCCCGCATGCCCGCGCCGCCGGCGCCGACGATGACGATGTCGTACTGGTGGTAGTGGACGCCGTCGACGATCTTCGTCTCGACGTGGGCGCTCTCGGGATTCACAGGTCTCCTAGACGGCGGGGCAGAACGAGGGGAGCAGGTCCGCGGGGGAGCCCGCGGGGCACGGGTCGAACGTGAAGACCACGAGGGTGCCGAGCACGATCAGCACGGCCGCCGCGGCGAACAGCGCGCCCTTCAGCACCTTCTGCAGCGTGCCGGGGTTCGTGTAGTCGTTCACGATGGTGCGCATGCCGTTGGCGCCGTGGATGAGCGCGAGCCAGAGCATCAGCACGTCCCACCACTGCCAGAACGGCTGCGCCCACTTGCCGCCGACGAACCCGAAGTCGATGGCCTTGATGCCCTCACCGTCGATGAGGTTCACGTAGAGGTGCCCGAAGATGAGCACGAGGAGCACCACGCCCGAGGCGCGCATGTAGATCCAGCCCCACTTCTCCCAGTTCACGCCGCGCTTGCGAGCRGGGCGTGCGGGAGTGCGAGGCGCTTCGATGGCAGTCATGTCCCTGGGCCTCCTCAGTGGCTGAAGACGTTCATCAGGTGCCGGGGCACGAAGGCGAGCATGGTCACGACCCAGAGCGCGATGACCACGTAGAAGAGCACCTTCTGGTGCCGGGTGGCCCAGGCCCAGAAGTCGACGAGGATGATCCGCAGGCCGTTGAAGGCGTGGAAGACGATCGCGCCGACGAGCGCGGTCTCGCCGAGGCCCATGAGGGGCGTCTGGTACGTGCCGATCACGGCGTTGTAGGCCTCGGGGCTCACCCGCACGAGCGACGTGTCGAGCACGTGCACGAGGAGGAAGAAGAAGATCGCGACACCCGTGATGCGGTGCAGCACCCACGACCACATGCCCTCTCGGCCGCGATACAGCGTGCCGCCAGGCCTCTGCTTCGCCGGCTTCCCGGATGCGGTCAGGGTTCCTGCCGAGGTCTCTGGCATGAACAACCCTCCCTGGCTGTGTGATACGCCCTGGACATGAGGGCACGACGGGCGCACGGCCCGGTTCGAGTGTAGTCCCGAGCCGATCGCGACGCCGCTTAGGGCTGCCTAACTGTCTCGACATCGAGAGACCTGGCCGAGCGGATGCCGCCCACCGTTCGTGAGAGCGGGCCGCAAGATCGCGGCCGGGTATCCTCAGACACATGTCTGATCGTTCCCTTCCCATCGACGGCTTCTACAGCGTGATCCCCGCCGGAGGCGTCGGCTCCCGACTCTGGCCGCTGTCCCGGGCGGACGCGCCGAAGTTCCTGCACGACCTCACCGGGTCCGGCCAGACGCTCCTGAAGGACACGTGGGATCGACTCGCGCCACTCTCGGGCGAGCAGCGCATCATGGTCGTCACGGGGCGCGCGCACCGCGCCGCCGTCGAGGAGCAGCTGCCCGCGCTCGCCGACGCGAATGTTGTGCTCGAGAGCGAGCCCCGCGACTCCACCGCCGCCATCGGCCTCGCCGCGGCCATCCTCGAGCGCCGCGAGCCCGGCGTGGTGATCGGCTCGTTCGCGGCCGACCACGTGATCTCGGGCGACGCCCTCTTCCGCTCGGCCGTCACCGATGCGGTGGCCGCCGCCCGCGCCGGGTACATCGTGACCATCGGCATCACACCCACCGAGCCGGCGGTGGGCTTCGGCTACATCGAGTGCGGCGGACCCCTCGAGGTGCCCGGTGCCCAGCGCGTTGAGGCGGTGTCGAACTTCGTCGAGAAGCCCGACCTCGAGACCGCCCGGCGCTACCTCGCGGGCGGCGACCACCTCTGGAACGCCGGCATGTTCATCGCGAAGGCGTCGACGCTGCTCGAGGAGCTCGCGCGCACGAAACCCGAGCTGCACGACGCGCTCGTCGAGCTCGCCGCGGCATGGGACGACCCCGCGACCCGCGGACCGGCGGTCGACCGCATCTGGCCGACCATCGAGAAGATCGCCATCGACTACTCCGTCGCCGAGCCGGCGGCCGCGGCCGGGCGCCTCGCGGTGATCCGCGGGCACTTCCAGTGGGACGACGTGGGCGACTTCGCCTCCCTCGCCAAGCTCAACACGGCGGGGCGCTCCGGCGAGCTCGCCATYCTGGGCGAGAACGCGCGCGTGCTGGCCGACGCCTCCAGCGGCATCGTGGTGAGTCGCGCGAACCGCGTCATCAGCCTGATCGGGGTGCACGATATCGTCGTGGTCGACACGCCCGACGCGCTCCTGGTCACCACGAGCGAGCACGCCCAGCGGGTCAAGGCCGTCGTCGACGCGCTGCGCCTCGGCGGTTCGAGCGACGTGCTCTAGCGATCACACGAGGGAACGGGAGCTGCGGATGTCGGTGCGACGGTGGTTCGGCAGTGGGGCTGCGCTCGTCGCGGCATCCGTCATGCTCGCGGGCTGTGCACCCGCGCCAGAGTCGGGCGGCAGCGACGCCGCCGACGCCGGGTGCGTCCGCATGGTCACGAACTCGGGTGGACTCGAGGACCGGTCATTCAACCAGTCGAGCTGGGAGGGCCTCCAGCAGGCGGAGGACGAGCTCGGCGTCGAGGCCGAGGCCATCGTCTCGACCGGCGAGACCGACCTGGCGCCCAACGTGCAGCAGGCGGTGGACTCGGGCTGCGAGCTCATCGTGACGGTGGGCTACGAGCTGGCCGAGGCGACGCTCGAGCAGGGCGAGGCGAACCCCGACCTCGCCTTCGCCATCGTCGACGAGACCGTCGAGGGCGACAACGTCAAGCCGGTGGTGTTCGACACCGCGCAGGCGTCGTTCCTCGCCGGGTACCTCGCCGCGGGCGTGTCGAAGACGGGCGTGGTGGCCACGTTCGGCGGTGGCAACCAGCCCCCGGTCACGCTCTTCATGGACGGGTTCGTCGACGGCGTCGCGAAGTACAACGAGGTGCACGGCACCGCCGTGCGGGCGCTCGGGTGGGACAAGGCGAAGCAGGACGGCGCCTTCACCGGCGACTTCGAGGACATCAACAAGGGCAAGGCGCTCACCGAGGGCTTCATCGACCAGGGCGCCGACGTGATCCTGCCCGTCGCGGGCCAGGTGGGGGAGGGCGCGGCCTCCGCCG
>NZ_JBFUCL010000252.1:0-5569 GCF_056405255.1 Agromyces sp. P1_H4
GGCCGGATGGATCATCTCCGCCTATGCGCTCGGCGTCGTCGTGGGCGCGCCGACGATCGCCGCGGCCGCCGCGCGCTGGCCCCGCAAGCGCCTGCTGYTCGCCCTGGTCACCGCCTTCACGCTCGGTACCATCGGGTCTGCCGTGCTGCCGACGTTCGAGCTCGTGCTCGTCGCCCGCTTCATCGCCGCCGTGCCGCACGGCGCCTACTTCGGCATCGCGTCGCTCGTGGCCGCGAGCCTCATGGGCCCCGGGAAGCGGGCCCGTGGCGTCGCCCTGGTGCTCTCGGGCCTCACGATCGCGAACGTCATCGGCGTCCCCGCGATCACGTGGCTCGGACAGGCCGCCGGCTGGCGCATCGCCTACCTCGCGGTCGCGGGCATCTTCGCGCTCACCTTCCTGGCGGTCCTGCTGGCCGTGCCGTGGCAGGCCGGCGACCCCGGTGCGACGATGCAGCGCGAACTGCGTGCGTTCAGCCGCGCCCAGGTCTGGTTCGCGCTCGGCATCGGCGCGATCGGCTTCGGCGGCCTGTTCGCCGTCTACACGTACGTCGCCCCGCTCGCCACCGACGTCACGGGCCTCGCACCCGCCATGGTGCCCGTCGTGCTCATCATGTTCGGCATCGGCATGACCACGGGCAACCTCGCCGGAGGGCGACTCGCCGACTGGAGCGTGCGTCGCAGCATGTACCTCTTCTTCGGCATCCTGGCGGCCGCCCTGGTGCTCCTCGGCTTCACCGCCGCGAACCCCGTCGGACTGTTCACCGGCGTCTTCCTCGTCGGCGCGGCCTCGGCCGCCCTGTCGCCGACCATCCAGGCCCGGCTCATGGACGTGGCTCGGGACAGCCAGTCGATCGCCGCCGCGCTCAACCACTCGGCCCTGAACATCGGCAACAGCGTGGGCGCCCTGCTGGGCGGACTCGCCATCGCGGCGGGCCTCGGCTACGTCGCGCCGATCTGGATCGGGCTCCTGCTCACCATCGCCGGGGTCGCGCTCGCCATCGCCTCGTTCTCACTCGATCGCGTCCGAGGCCGGCGCGGGGTCGTCGTGCCCTACGCCACGGGCGCCGTCGAAGTCGTCGAGTAGCGCGCCGCTCAGTCGGACTGCAGGAGGATGCCGTCGAGGATGGCCCGCTTGCGCAGCGCCACCTTCGTGCCCACGTCGAAGCCGGCGATGCGGTACTTCTCGCGGATGCGCTTGAGGTAGCTCTTCGCGGTCTCCTCGGAGATGCCGAGCTGGAACGCCACGGCCTTGACCGGCTGGCCCGCGCCGTAGAGCGCCATCACGCGCCGCTCCTGCGCGGAGAGCTTGGGCACCGCGCCGTCGTCGGCGAGGGTGAGCTCGAGCTCGGGCGTGAGGTAGGAGCCGCCGGTGCGGGCCGCGCGGATCGCCTCGATGATGTTCTCGACCGGCTCGGACTTGACGAGGTACCCGAGGGCACCGGAGCCCAGCGCCTCGCGAACCACGGCGGGCTCGGAATAGGTGCTCATCAGCATGGTCTGCACGCCCGCGGACTTCAGCATCGACAGCTTCAGCGAGATCGGGATGTTGTCGCGCAGGTCGAGGTCGAGCAGCACGACGTCGACGGGGAACTGCGGGTGTGCCAGCAGCTCCGACCAGGAGGGGACGGCGGCGACGAGGTCGATGTCGGGAGCGGCGCCGCGGATCCACTCCGAGAGCGCCCCGAGCAGCATGCGGTGGTCGTCGACGATCGCCAGCCGGATCGGTGCGTCCGTGTCTGCCATTCAGCTTCCCCTCGATCGTGCGGCCCCGCGGGCCGGTGTCCCGCCGTGGCGGGTGCTGTGCGCCACGCGGCACGGGACGTCGACCGTGAAGCCGTCCGTCCGTGTCACCACGTTGTGCTCTCCGACACTACCGATAGCGTCCCACGTCGCGGGGTCGACGCGGCGTCGTGCGACGCCCGACACGTCGATCGACAGGTCGAATGCGACATCCGGTGACGCCTCGTCGGCCGTCTCGCGGCAGGCGAGGTGCACGCGGACCGGGGCGTTCGCCCCCTTCGGATGCTCGGCGACGAGCAGCCAGAGCGCCAGCAGGAGGCCGTCGCGCTGCGACTGCGTGAGGAGTCCCGCGGAGCCGACCGGGTCGTCGACGGTGACCTGCCCGTTGAGGTAGGCCGACTCGGTGACGGCGTGGCGCAGCCACGTGTCGGTGCGGCCCTCGATGAGGCGCACGCGCAGCCGCGCGGCGAGCGTGCCGGCCTGCTCGGCCGCGTCGTCGGGAAGCGGGATCGCGATCCGGCCCGAGCCGACGTCGTCGAGCAGGGTCTCGGCGTCGAAGTCGAGCTGGGCGAGCTCCTCGGACGCGCGCATGCCCACCGCCGAGCGGGACGTGGCCACGGTGGACTGCACGAGTGAGAGGTCGAGTTCGCGCCCGACGAGCCGGCGGAACCCGTCGGTGGCGAGCGCCACGAGGACGAGCGGGAAGACGGCCGTCGCGGCGACGGCGACGCCCGTCACCACGTCACGGCCCGAGGTGCCGACCTGCACGAGGGCCTCGACCGCGAGCACGACCGCGATGACGGTTCCGACGATGAGGGGCACGCGCGTGCCCCGGATCGCGGCGACGGGCATCAGCACGGCGCCGGCGGCGGCCGCGGCGGTCGGGGTGATGCCGAGGTCGATCAGTCCCGCGGTCGCCGAGACGTCGAGCCAGACCGGCACCACGAGGCCGGCGAGCAGCACGATGTAGAGCCAGTCGGGGAGCGTGCGGGTCGCGAGCCGCGACACCACGCCGACGGCGACGATCGCGGCGAGGGCGATCCACGCCGCCCAGGGGCTCGGCCCCGGCGGGAAGTACGGTGCGAGCGCCACCGTGTGCAGGAGGTGCGCCAGGATGATGAACCCCGCAGCGATCGTGACCCCCGTGGCGAGCCGGCGGCCGCCGTGGCTCTCCCGCACGTCGCCGGCGGCGCGCACGGCGCGCGCGGAACGTGCCGGGCGACGGAACGTGTGCTCGCGGCGCGGCGACTCGGACATCGACTCGGTCACGGCTTCGGCACCTCGAGCATCACGGTGGTGCCCGAACCGGGCGACGAGAAGATGCGCGCGCGGCCGCCGACCGTGCCGAGGCGGCCCACGACCGACTCGGCGTAGCCCAGGCGCGCGCCGTCGACGGTCTCGGGCTCGAACCCGTGCCCGGCGTCGGTGACCATCGCGCGCACGGTGTGGTCGTCGTCGGTGACCGTCACGTCCGCCTCGTTGACCCCCGAGTGCCTGCGGACGTTCTCGAGGCACTCGCCGAGCGCGCCGAGCAGCGCGTCCAGGGTCTCCCTGGGCAGGGCGAGCTGTCCGGCCCCGTGCCAGTTGACGTCGAGTCCCATGCGCGCGAAGCGCTGGCGCACCGACTCGAACGTCGTGCTCAGCACGTCGGCGTCGGTCGACTCGGGGGAGAAGATCGCGGTCGATCCGGCGTCGAGCGGCGCCCCGAGTCGCAGTTGGCGCAGCAGCCGGGCATCGTCGCCCGCCTGCYGCCGCAGCGCCGACTTGCCGACCCCGACGCCCGAGTGGGCGAGCAGCGACAGCGTCGCGAGCACCGTGTCGTGGAGCACGCGCGCATCCTGCCGCTGCTGGGCCTCGAGCTCGCTGGCGAGGCGCTCCGCCTCGTGCGCGCGGCCCACCTCCTCGATCCGTACCGTCGCGTCGGCGATGGCGCGGTCGATCCACGMGCCGAGGGTGGTGCACGCGCCCCAGCCGGCCGCCGTGACGATGGCGACGGCGCGCAGGTCGTGGCCCCACCCCGCGACGATCCACAGCGCGGCCAGCACGGCCCCGGCCAACCCGGCGACGATCAGGCCGCCGCGGCGTCGCACGACGATGGGCAGGGCGACGGATGCCGCGGCGACCCCGCACATCGCGGCCATCGCGGTGGTCGTGGGTGCGTCGAGCACCGACGCCGAGCCGAGCACGACGACGAACGCGATGGCGCCCGCCACGATGCCGATCGCCGGCAGCATCGCCCCCCGAGCCGTGGACAGGCCGACGAGCACGGCGACCAGCATGCAGATCACCGATCCGAGGGCCAGCTCGGCGGGCGTCGCGACGCCCGGGATCAGCAGGCAGGCGAGGGCGCACGCGGTGCCGACGAACCCGGCGACGCGTGCGAGACGTCGCAGGAGCCGGTCGCGTTCCTTGTGGATGCGCTTCACGCCACCCCCTCGCAGGATCGGGCACTCATGACCGAGGGACGCCGACATTCGAACTGTAGCGGAGTCGGCGCGGATGCCGCCTCTTCTCCGCGATGCGGACCCGGCGCCGTTCAGGCGGCGAGCAGCCGGCGCAGGGCGTCGCCGACCACTCCGTGCTCGATGAGGAACGCGTCGTGCCCGTATTCGGAGTGCACGAGCACCGGTCGGTCGCCGTGCACGCTGTGCCGCAACCCCGCCGCGATCTCCTCCTGGCCCTCGAGCGTGAAGTAGCGGTCGCTGTCGATGCCCAGCACGAGGCTCTTCGCGCGGATGCCGGCGAGTGCCGCGGCCACCCCGCCCCGGCCACGGCCGAGGTCGTGCGAGTTCATCGCCTCGGTGAGCACCAGGTAGCTGTTGGCGTCGAAGCGCCTCGTGAACTTGTTGCCGTGGAAGTCGAGGTAGGACTCGACGGCGAATCGGCCGCCGCCGCCCAGCGGGTCGAGGTCGGACTGCCAGCTCCGCTCGAAGCGGAGGTTGAGCTCGGCGGCGGTGCGGTAGTTGAGCATCGCCATGCGCCGAGCCAGCGAGAGGCCCCGCGTCGGGCCCTCGCCGTCGGGGGCGTCGTAGTAGTCGCCGCCGCGGAACGCCGGATCGGTGCGGATCGCCTCGATCTGCACCGAGTTCAGCGCGACCTGGTCGGCGGTGGCGGCGGCGGGAGCGGCGAGCACGGCGATGCGCTCGACCGCCTGGGGCGCCATGACCGCCCATTCGAGCACGTGCATCGCGCCCATGGAGCCGCCCACGACGGCGGCGAACCGCTCGATGCCGATGGCTCCGGCGAAGGCGACCTGCGCGCGCACCTGGTCGCGGATCGTGAGGAAGGGGAACCGGGTCGCCCACTCCGCGCCGTCGGGCGCGAGGGAGGCCGGGCCCGTCGAGCCCTGGCAGCCGCCGAGCACGTTCGGGGCGACCACGAAGTAGCGGTCGGTGTCGATCGCGAGCCCGGGCCCCACGACGCCGGGCCACCAGCCGGCGCTCGGATGGGCGGGGCCGGCCGGACCCACGACATGGCTGTCGCCGGTGAGCGCGTGCAGCACGAGCACGGCGTTGTCGCGCTCGGGCGAGAGCCTGCCCCAGGTCTCGTAGGCGATGCGCACGCCGGGCAGCGCGCCGCCGGCGTCGAGGGGGACGTCGCCGATGCCGACGAACCGTCGGTCGCCGACCGGGTCGCCCTCGCGCCAGGCGCCGGTAGCCGGCGCTCGCCCCTGCAGCGCCTGCGCGCGCGCCTCCGACACGATGCCCGCGGGCACCGCGTCGGCGGTGGTCTGCCAGTCCATGTCTCGATTCTCCCGAACCCCGGCGGCGGCCACGCGTTTGTTACGCCCGGCACCCCGTGGAACGACGGATGCCGCGGGCACGTGCGG